>JANONM010000540.1:0-7945 GCA_031420855.1 Hyphomicrobiales bacterium | reverse complement strand
AACGAGTCGCCCCTCAAAACTTTTACGCGGGGACAGGCTGAGGGTTTGCAGCGGGCCTTTGGTGATGAGGTGATTGTCGATTGGTCAATGCGCTATGGTTTTCCGACGATCGCCGATCGCTTGCAGGCCCTGAAAGACAGGGGATGTGACCGGGTCCTGGTGTTTCCACTCTATCCGCAATACTCCGCTGCCACCACGGCATCGGTCATGGACAAGCTCGGTGAGGCCTTGGCGACCATGCGCTGGCAACCTGCCATCCGGGTGGTGCCGCCGTATTTTGCCGAAGATGTTTTTGTTGAAACCATTGCCGAGAGTCTAAAAAGTTACCTGAAAAAACTCAGCTGGAAACCTAATCGTATTCTGATGGCCTTTCATGGCTTGCCAAAAGAATATCTCGACAAGGGCGATCCCTATCATTGCCAGTGCCAGAAAACCGCGAGGCTTGTGCGGCAGAAATTGGGAATGTCACCCGATGAAATGCAACTGGTTTTCCAGTCGCGCTTCGGCAGGGCCGAGTGGTTGCAACCCTATGCCCAGGACACAGTTGAAAAACTGCCGGGACAAGGTGTCAAAAACCTTTTGATGATTTCACCCGGATTTGCTTCGGATTGTGTGGAGACGCTGGAAGAACTTTCCATAGGTCTCAAAGAAACCTTCGAAGAGCATGGCGGCGAAAACTTCAGCGTGGTGCCATGTCTGAATGACTCAGCCGCATCGCTAGTGATGCTGGAAAAACTCGTCCGCAATGAACTCAAGGGTTGGCTTTGAGTTAGGGCTGCAATTCGTATAATCGTTTCGGCAGGGGCGAATCACGTGTGAGGATGAACGATGTTTGAAGAACTTGGCTTTCCCGGCGGCAGCATTTTTGTTCTGGTGCTGTTGGCGGTGGTGGTGTTTTATTTATTGCGGGCCATTCGCATGGTGCCGCAGGGCTATCACTATACGGTCGAACGCTTCGGCAAATATGTGCGCACCTTGACGCCCGGCCTTGGTCTGATTGTCCCGTTCATCGACCGGGTTGGCCACAAGCAAAACATGATGGAACGGGTGCTGCCCGTGCCGAACCAGGAAGTCATTACCCGCGACAACGCCATGGTGACGGTGGATGGCGTGGCGTTTTTCCAGATCATGGATGCAGCGAAAGCCGCCTATGAAGTGCAGGACGTGCACAATGCCGTGATCAACATGGTGATGACGAATATCCGCACGGTCATGGGTTCCATGGAACTTGACAGCCTGCTGTCGCAACGCGACGAGATCAATCACCGCCTGCTGGGTGTTGTTGATCAGGCCACCCAGCCTTGGGGCGTCAAGATGACCCGCATTGAAATCAAGGACATCAATCCGCCAAGGGATCTGGTGGAATCCATGGGCCGCCAGATGAAAGCGGAACGCGACAAGCGCGCCGCGATCCTCGAAGCCGAAGGTTCACGCAGTGCGGCCATTCTGAAGGCCGAGGGTGAAAAACAATCGGTGATGCTGGCGGCAGAAGGTCGCCGTGAAGCAGCTTTCAGGGAAGCCGAGGGACGCGAACGCTCAGCTGAAGCCGAAGCCAAGGCCACGCAGATGGTGAGCGAGGCGATTTCCAAGGGCAATGTACAGGCCATCAATTATTTTGTCGCCAACAACTACATCAAGGCGCTGGAGGCTCTTGCCAAATCGCCGAACCAGAAAATCCTGATGATGCCACTTGATGCGACATCGATTTTGGGATCGATCACCGGCATCGCTGAAATTGCCAAGGAGGCCTTTGGCAATACGGTGCTCAAACCCGAAGAACCCAAACGGCGTCCACCCAATGTTTAAGCTGAAGGGACCTCATGCCCCTTCGCCCAAGTGGGCTACGGCGCACACAGTCCGCCCTTCGGGCACCTTCTCCACCAAGGGGTGGAGAAGGGACAGGTCTCACATTTTGTCCCTTCTCCACGTCTTCGTGGAGAAGGTGGCGCAACGCGCCGGATGAGGTCCTTTTGGCTGGGCATGGAACTTGAATTTTTCGATGGGAGATCTATGTCATGAATGAGCTTGTCCCACTAGTCGGTCCGTGGTTCTGGTGGATTGCTGCCGTTGTGTTGCTCATTGGCGAGTTGCTGGCACCGGGTATTTTCCTGCTGTGGCTGGCTGCTGCGGCAGTGTTGACCGGTATTGCTGATCTGGTTTTCAATTTGGGCTGGCAAGGTGAAGTCGCGGTATTTGCGGCGCTGGCTTTGGTGCTGGTGTTGCTCTCATGGAAATGGGTGATGGCCAACCGCTCGCCGAAATCTGATCAACCGCACCTCAACCAACGGCACGGGGCCTATGTGGGCCGCGTGCTGGTGCTGGATCAGGCCATTGTGCATGGGTCAGGCAAAGTGCGGATTGAGGATGCGCTGTGGGATGTCGATGGACCGGATTTGCCGAAAGGGGCGATGGTCAAGATTGTTGGCGTGAAGGGATTGCGCTTGGTGGGTGAGGCTGCGGGGTAAGCATAAAGGCTGGAGCTGGTTGCCAGCAAAGGGACCTCATCCGCCCTTCGGGCACCTTCTCCAACTTCGTTGGAGAAGGGACAACTTTCAAATATTGTCCCTTCTCCACGCCTTCGTGGAGAAGGTGCCCCAACGGGGCGGATGAGGTCCCTTCGCTGCCGTCACACCGTCCGCAGATACCATTCGAAATCGCGCTTGATCGGCTCCTGGTAAAACCGGTCGGCTTCCACTTCCTTCAGTGTACAGAACGTATCGACGAAGGGTTTGCCGAAATATTCCTTGAGGATTGAGGCGCGATAAAATGCATCAATGGCTTCATACCAGTTGCCGGGGATGTGCTTGGCGCGGCGTTCGTAGCCATTGCCGACAACGGGAGAGCCAGGGTCGATTTTTTCCGTGATGCCGTAATGCATGCCTGCAAGTATGGCTGCCATGACCAGATAGGGATTGGCATCAGCGCCGGAGGGGCGGTGTTCGATGTGGCAGGCATTGGCCGCGCCGGCGGGAATGCGTAAGGAAACCGTGCGGTTGTTGATGCCCCAATTGGCGGCGACCGGCGCGTAGGAGTTGCGGCGGAAGCGGCGGTAGGAATTGGCATTGGGGGCAAAGATCAACATGGACTCAGCCATGGCGGCTTTCAGGCCGCCGATGGCGTGCATCAGCAGCTCGTTCTCGGCAGGCTCGTCTGTGGCAAAAGCGTTTTTGCCTTCGCTGTCGCCCAGACTGATGTGCATGTGCATGCCGGAGCCCGTCCATTCGGCATAGGGCTTGGCCATGAAGGTGGCACAAAGGCCATGGCGTTCGGCGGCGGCCTTGATGACGCGCTTCAGCATGATGGCTTCATCGCAGGCTTTGAGCACATCGGCCCGATGGCGCAACACGATTTCCATCTGGCCCGGTGCATATTCGGCGATCAAGGTTTTTGCCGGCAGGTTTTGTACGTCGCACCAGGCGTAGAGGTCCTTGAAGAAGGGGGCGAAATCATCCACGTCCTGCAGGAGATAGGCCTGATAATGTTGGGGGCGGGATTCATTGACGAGGGATTTCGGGGCTTGCGGGTTTCCTTCCAGCGCTGATTTGCGGTCCATCAAAAAGAACTCCAGTTCGACAGCGCCAACGGGGGTTAGATCGAGCTCGGACTTGAAGCGGTTCACCATGCTCTCGAGGGTGTTGCGCGGATCAGCGTAGTGGGGAACACCCTCAAGGTCGCGGATGTGGGCGACATATTGGGCTGATGGGGTTTCCATCCAGGGTATGCGCACCATGGAACCGGAGACTGGCCACAACAGCATGTCGCGGTCGCCTTCATCAAACACCAATCCGGTTTCCGGCACGTCTTGTCCGGTGGTATCAAGCACGAGGGCGGAGATCGGGAAAAACCGTCCGTCTTTCCAGGCGGGCACCACTTCGTCGCGGCGCAGAACCTTGCCGCGCACCACACCACACAAGTCGGTCCAGACAATGTGGACACTTTCAATATCGGGGTTGGCATCAAGGAAGGTTTGGGCTTCGGCTCCCATTTTCGGGGTTATCAAGGCGGCCATGGTATTTCTTTCTGCTTTGTTTGATTCGAAGCTGTTCAGTTCAGGAGTTCGCTGAGGCACCAGCGCAGGACGGCGCGGTTGGCATCGGAAGCTGTTGCGGTGAATGGCCGAACATGGCGGCGGTATCGCCCAGACAAAAGTCCGTGTACTGATGACCGTCAGCATCGGTGAGGGTTACACCTTCAGCTTTCTCAATGAAAAGTGGAAAAGCTGTGTCCCAGTCCACCATCCAGTGCATGGGAACGCCGCACAACCAGTTGCGCGAGGCCGCCTCAGAAAGTGCCTTGGACTTTCCGTTGCGCTGAATGAAGAGGTTGCTCTCTCTTTCACGCATGGTGCCTATGGCATTTTCCGAAACTGTTACACGCATGATACCCTGGATAAAGTGGACGATGTCTCCACCTTAGCCGGGCAAGAGGGGCATAAACAACCCCCGGCAGGATTTCAGGTGCTTGTGGCCCGCAGTGAGGCTTACCCGGCAAAATGCTTCGAGGCTCGCAAGAGCTCGCACCTCAGCATGAGGGATTTCAACAAGTTGCCCTCACCCTGAGGTACTCGCCCTTGCGAGCCTCGAAGGGTGCGCCCCGGTAAATATTTTCACGTCACGCCAATGGCGAGGAGATCGTGGATGTGGATCAAGCCTTCAGGCTTGCCTTCATCATCCACCACAAATACAGCCGTGATGCGCTTGGTGTTGATCAACTCGATGATTTCGCCTGCCAATACATCGCGATTGATGACCGTTGGATTGCGGGTCATCAGGGTTTCGACTTTGCGGTTTGCTAGTTCTGGCCCGGTGTTGCGGCGCAAGTCACCGTCCGTGACAATGCCGACAAGCCTTCCCGTTTCATCTACAATGCCAAGACAGCCAAAGCGTTTTTCAGTCATCACGGGAAGTGCAGCACCAATGACACTGCCGATCGTCGCCAAAGGTAATTCCGCGAAGGCGTGCATGATGTCGTGGGCGTGTTTGATTTGCGCGCCAAGTTTTCCACCGGGATGAAAGCTGCGAAAATTGCCGGCGGTAAAACCCTTGTCTTCGAGAAGCGCCATGGCGAGGCAATCACCCAAGGCCAGTTGCAACAGGGTAGACGTGGTGGGTGCCAGACCATTGGGGCAGGCTTCTGGCGCACTTGGCAATTGCAGGGCAATGTCGGCACTGCGGGCCAAGGTGCTGGCGGGGTTGGCCGTGATGGCAATCATCGGCACGGAGAAGCGGCTGCAATAGTTCAGCATGTCCTTCAGTTCCGCCGACTCGCCAGAGTTTGACAACATGATCACCACATCGCTTGTGGTGATCATGCCCAAATCACCATGGCTGGCTTCAGCGGGATGGACGAAGGATGCTGGTGTTCCGGTTGATGCCAGGGTTGCGGCAATCTTCCTGCCGACATGACCGCTTTTGCCCATGCCAGAAACAATCACCCGGCCTTTGGCGGCGACCAACAAGGCAATGGCTTTGGCAAAAGCCTCGCCAAGTTCGGTTTCGAATGCAGTGGCCAAGGCCGCCATTCCGGCGCGCTCAAGATCAAGTGTGCGCTTGGCACTGGCAAGCCAGCCGACTTCTTGTGAATTGAATTCATTCATGATGGGGCTTTTCGCTGATCTCGCCGAGACTTTCAATACATGCCGTCAACCCGCCGTTAACCATGTTTTGGCTAAGCTGGAGGGGAAATGCGTAAATTTGTGTGCAGTCCGTTGACGATTAATGGTCTGGTTGTGGCAGCCCTTATGCTGGGACTGCCAAGCACCAGCCATGGACAATCGGCTGAAGCAGACTTGCGGCTTGAAACCGATGTCGATGAAGCAACGGATGCAACGCGGGTGCCTGGCCCGCTTTCGGCGATCACGGTTACCGATGATGAAGCGCCAGCCCCGCGCCGTCGCCGTCGTGTGGTCGAAGACGCCTATGCGCCGACCGGGCTTGACCTTGGGGCCTTCCAGTTTTTTCCGACGCTCGAAATCGGAACGGTCACGACAACCAATGTCGGGCGCAACAAACTTGAAGATGCTGATCTTGGACTTCGGCTGAAGCCCGGTTTCCGGCTGGAAAGCGACTGGGTACGTCATCAGTTGAGTTTGTCTGGTTCTGCCGATGTGTTGCGCTATCTGGAACATGCCGATCTCGCTGCGACTGCAGGTTCTCTGGATACACGTTTTCGGCTGGATATCCGGCGCGATACGCGGGCTGACTTGACATTGAACTATGGGCTGACTTCAACCGGGGCCGAGAGCACGGAAGTTCCCGATACGGCAACAGGTGCCCGTGTCGACCAGACGATTGGCGCATCGGCGGCTTTGACCCATGACATGGGTCCGCTTGCGGGCACCTTCAAGTTTGGCCTGACGCGAAACATGTTTGGCGATGTGGCGCTGACAGGTGGCGGCACCGAGGATAACACCGACAGGGACTACACGGAAATTTCGGCCAGCTTGCGTGGCAATTTGAAAAGCGGCGGATTGCTCAAACCTTTTGCCGAAGTGGCCTACGAGCCGCGCCTGCATGACAAGAAAAAGGACCGGGCGGGGGTCAAGCGCAATTCGCAAGGCGTCCGGCTTGTGGCGGGTGTGACACTTGACGACGATCCTGTCTGGTCTGGTGAAATCGGCGTCACGGCACAGTTGCGCGACTATGCGGACAATAGCCTTGCAACGGCTTTTGCGCCGGGTGTTGCGGGCACCGTCAATTGGCAGCCAACGGATTTGACCCGCTTTGAGTTCAACTCCGGCGTCAGTTTGGCTGAAACTGTTGCGCCGGGTTCATCGGCGACACGCAGTTGGAACGCCAGGTTCTCGGGCACTCATGCTTTGCGCGACAATCTCGACATCAACGCAGGCATAGCCTTCACCTACGACGATGGTGACGCAGGCGACAGCCTTTCGACCGTGGCCCGCCTCGGCATGGCATGGGACGTAAACCCCTACCTGACCTTGACGGCAGGTTATCAAGGCACATGGGTTGATGGTGTCACGTCGGCTGGCGACTACAATGAGCAGCAGGTGCTGACGAGCATTATTCTGAAACGATAGTCATTGCATTTTCGCTTGTGGCACCTAAGGGACCTCATACACCTTCGCCCAAGTGGGCTTCGGCGCACACAGTCCGTCTCGGGCTTCGCCCGGATTATTAATGGGGCCACCTTCTCCAACTTCGTTGGAGAAGGAACAGTTGGCGATGTCGTCCCTTCTCCACGCCTTCGTGGAGAAGGTGCCCCAAAGGGGCGGATGAGGTCCCTTAGGTGCCACAAGCAATTGCCCTCGCGGAATGGTGTCAGGCCGTCTTGTCGAAGAGGTCTGCCATTTCGAATTCATCGCTGTCTTGCGTTGCATCTTTTGCAGCAACATCATCAGGACCATTCTGTTTCAACAGGGCCAGCACATCGGTCAGGCTGGGGCTTGAGCTCCAGCGCAGAAAGCCGCCTTTGCTGGCGATGGTTTGTTCCAGTGCATTGCGGAAGGCGGGGCCAAGCGTTTCGTGTTCAAGGGCGAATGCCACATTGGCAGTCAGAAAGCCGATCTTGTCGCCGCAGTCATAGGTCACGCCATCATATTTCAGGCCATGGAAGGGCTGGCTTCGCATCAGGCGGATCATCGCATCGGTGATCTGGATTTCGCCGCCGGCTCCGGGTTCCTGATGTTCAATCTCGGCAAAAATCTCGGGTTGCAGGATATAGCGCCCGGAAATAATCAAGTTGGAGGGGGCCACATCGCGCTTGGGTTTTTCAACCATGCTGTCGATACTGAAGTGATTGTTCTGCCAGTCCTTGGCGCCGACAACACCATAGCGGTGCACTTGTTCCCAGGCGGTTTCTTCCACGGCAACGACATTGCCACCGCCGCGCTCATGATAAACATCAACCATCTGTTTCAGGCAGCCGGGTTCAGCTTGCATGATCATGTCGGGCAGCAACACGGCAAAGGGTTCGCCGCCCACCA
>JANONM010000539.1:0-1700 GCA_031420855.1 Hyphomicrobiales bacterium | reverse complement strand
ATGTGAAAAATCGCCCTGACACAGTTCATTTTACAGAGCCCATACTATTTTTACATAGACAGCAAAACGCCGTTGAACGGACACTACTTCAAACCTTTTTTCTCGCCTCCTAATTCCACGGCGGCTTGATGGCGCGATTTTGTTCGCTGGCGTGTCCAGCAAGTGGACTTATTGTAAGGAAAGTGGCGCGGGTCAGTTTGAATGTGGACCCAAAGTTTGTGGCTGGTGCCGCTTAGGTGACTCGAACACCTGACCCCGTCATTACGAATGACGTGCTCTACCAACTGAGCTAAAGCGGCAATTCCAAGGAATGCGGCGGGGAATAGACGGTTTCGGTTAACAATTCAACCCATTGCTTAAGCCGCATTGTCGTCACTGCCACACCCGGATCATCCGGCAGGGGGCGATTGGGGATCACGGGACTTGTGGTGTTCGAAGTCGATGAGGTGAGCAAGCCAGCGGTTGCTTCAGTCTTCTGCGCAACATCCGGCCCTGAAAGAAAGCCATCTACAACCGGCAACACATCATAGGGCACACGCCATTGGCAGGGTACGATTTCGCCAGTAACCGGTGACACGGGAACCCAGCGCGGGCTGGCCACGCCATCGGAAACCCACAAGGGATCACGCGGCGCATGAATGGCCCGGGCCAGCCATTCGCGGGTCCGGCCCTTGTCCTGGGTTGCATCCTCGATTTGTGCCATCAGGGCGCAAACCCGTGCCTGCGGTTGGTCCTGAACATGGTTTGCAAGGGCAGCGCGTGCCACATCAAAGCGTTGTGCTGCAATGGCTGCCCGCGCCAGGGCGACGGCGGCTTCCAGATTTGCCGAAGCATCGCCCACACCATCGCGCACCCGTTCGAAACGCGCTTCAGCATCATCAGAGCCATGGCCACGCCCCATCAAATCGGCGAGATCGGGATGGGGGGATTTTTCGAAAGTCGTCCGCAACAGCTTTGTGGCTTTGCGCACACTGTCGCGTGCAATGAGAAGCCGCGCCAGAACAGCAGCAGCAGGCACCAGCGACGGATCAAGATCATGGGCCTTGCTGGCCAGATCAAAGGCCTTCTCGGCATTGCTGTCTTCAAGGCGCAGGGCCTCAGCGGTGAGAAGGGCGGCCCGCCGGTGTTTTGCCATATCCTTCTCCAACAGGCCGGATTTGCCCTGCTGCTCCAGGGTCAGGGCTGCCGCCTCCCAGGATTTGCGCGCCGTCTGTACCTGCAAGACAGCCGCCGAAGCCCAGGGTAAGCGGGGATTGAGGCTCAAGGCCTTTTCGGCATGTTTCAGGGCCGAAACCAGATCACCTGCCGCCCGGGCCTCAGAAAACAAACCGCGCAGGCCAAACACTTCTGTCTCTGGAGACTTTGCCATTTCGGCGAAGATGCGCCGCACATTGTCTTTGTCGCCTTTCAACTGGGCGGCTTGTGCCGCCAGCACATTGACAAGGGGTTCGTCGGAAAGTGCATTGCCTGCCGTTGCCGCATGGCGGGCGGCGGATTGGGCATCACCAGCGCCAGCCGCAATAATACCTTTCGACAAGGCTTCATATCCCCGGCGATGCTTGCGAAACCGCCAGAATTCCCGCGCCGCCCGCGGACTGCGCCAAACCTGCCGCAGCATGTTCCAGAAAAACAGCAAAGCCAAAAGGCTGACCAGCAAAACTGCCACGCCAACCACCACCGACATTTCAATTTCACGGCCC
>JANONM010000538.1:0-3580 GCA_031420855.1 Hyphomicrobiales bacterium | reverse complement strand
CCAAAGGCAATCGGCGGGTTTTCAGCAGTCGTCTCGAAGCATCAATTGCCATTCCCTGGATGCATGTTTATGCTTTTCAAAAAATCGGGACGAGGACAAACAATGATACTATGTTGCGGCGAAGCACTGATCGACATGCTGCCGCGCAAGACGGCCGATGGGGCTGATGCCTATCAACCCTTCAATGGCGGTTCGGTTTATAACACCGCCATTGCCATTGGCAGACTGGGCATCGACGTGGGTTTGTTTGCCGGGCTGTCCACGGATTTCTTTGGCGACAGTCTTGCTGATGGTTTGAAAGCCGCCGGGGTTTCGCCGAAATATCTGCGGCGCAAAAATTTGCACACGACTTTGGCGCTGGTCAAACTGACTGATGGCCATGCCCGCTATTCGTTCATTGATGAAGGCTCGGCTGGTCGCATGCTGCTGAAGGCGGATTTGCCAAAATTGCCAAAGTCGGTTGCGGCGCTGCATTTTGGCTCCATCAGCCTGATCCCGGAACCCAGTGCCACAACCTATGAAACACTGATGAAACGTTCCGCCAAATCATGCGTCATCTCGCTTGATCCGAATATCCGCCCGACCCTGATCAAGGACAAGCGCAGACACCTTGCACGCCTGAACCGCCTGATTGCCATGGCCGATATTGTAAAAATTTCCGATGAAGATGTGAAGTGGATGACAGGCAAATCCGAGTTTGCAAAAACCGCCAAAGGCTGGCTGCGCAAAGGAGCCAAAGTCGTGGCCATCACGAGGGGTGGTGAGGGTGTTGAAGTGTTCACCAAGTCTGTTGCATTTGTTCTTGATGCACCGAAAGTGGAAGTGGCTGATACTGTGGGCGCAGGTGATACGTTTACAGCGGGCTTTCTGACGCATCTCCAGCGCAGCGGTTTGCTGACGAAAAAATCTGTGGCAGTGTTGGATGAACCGCAACTCCGCGCCGCCGCCGCATTTGCCATGAAGTGTGCTGCCGTCACAGTGTCACGTCCGGGTGCCGATCCGCCGTGGGTGCATGAGGTTTGAGTGGGCGGCAAGGGACCCCATGAACTTCCCCGTTGATCTCATCATCCCCAACCTGAAAGCTGCCCTCGCGGCTTCGCCTTGCGCGGTGCTGGTTGCCGAACCGGGTGCCGGCAAGACGACGCGGGTGCCGCTGGCTTTGCTGGATGAAGCTTGGCTTCAGGATCGCCGGATTGTCATGCTGGAACCGCGACGGCTGGCGGCGCGGGCGGCGGCAAAGCGCATGGCTGATACACTTCAGGAAAATCTGGGTGAGAGGGTGGGTTACACGGTGCGTCTCGAACGCAAGGTTTCAGTGCGCACCCGCATCGAGGTGGTGACGGAAGCCATTCTCACGCGGCGTTTGCAAAGTGATCCAGAGCTCAAGGACGTTGGCTTGCTGATCTTTGACGAGTTTCACGAGCGGTCCCTGGATGGCGATCTGGGGCTGGCCCTGGCGCTCGATGTGCAACGGGGATTGCGCGATGATTTGCGCATTCTCGTGATGTCGGCAACGCTCGACAGTGATCGGCTTTCCCAACATCTCAACAATGCGCCGGTGATTGCAACCAGGGGCCGGATGTTTCCGGTTGGCGTGACGCATCTGGAACGGCCAACGAAATTTTCGCTGGTTGATGACATGGTGAAGGCCGTGTCGCGGGCATTGCGCGATGTGAAGGGCAGTCTGTTGGTGTTCCTGCCGGGAGAAAGTGAAATTCGCCGCACCGAAGAAAAACTTCTGGGTAGCGTTGCCGCCGACGTGGATGTGCGACCGCTCTACGGGGCGATGACCCTCGCCGCCCAGGATGAGGCCATCCGGGCGTCACCAGCGGGGCGACGTAAAATTGTGCTGGCCACAACTATTGCTGAAACCTCACTGACCATTGAAGGCATTGAAGCGGTGATCGATGGCGGGTTGAAACGCCAACCGCGCTTTGATCCGGCTTCCGGCATGACCGAGCTAGCAACGGTGCGGGTTTCGCAGGCTTCAGCCGAACAGCGCAAAGGCCGGGCCGGTCGCCTGGGGCCAGGACATTGCTACCGCCTGTGGCCTGAGGCTGAACATAAAGCTTTGGCCGCCCATGATGAACCGGAAATTCGCAGTGCTGATCTTTCGGGTCTGGTTTTGGAAATGGCCAATTGGGGGGTTGTCACCGCAGATGGTTTGCCTTGGTTTGAAGTGCCGCCCCTCGCCACTTTCATGCAGGCGCAGGACTTGTTGAAGCGGCTTTCAGCGCTGGCTGCCGATAACACCATCACCCCCCATGGCCGCGCTATGGCAGAACTGCCGTTGCATCCGCGTTTGGCCCATATGGTGATTGCGGGACGTGACAAAGGGGCGGGACAATCGGCGGCGGAGATTGCGGCGTTACTCTCAGAGCGTGATGGCGCGGCGAGGGATGCTTCAATTGACGTGGAGCAGCGCTTGATGATGCTGCGAGGGTCGGCACGGGAGCGCTGGAAGCAGACGGTCGCTCAAATAACCAATCCATTGAATCGTCATCCCCGCGAAGGCGGGGAACCCGCTTTGCCGACGGAACCGGCTTCAAAGCGGGATTCCCGCCTTCGCGGGGATGTCGAAGTTAGGGCCGGTGTATTAATCGCCCTCGCTTACCCCGACCGCATTGGCCGAAAGCGGGGATCGCGCTTTCAACTCTCCGGTGGCGGTGGTGCGGTGCTGCCTGAACACGACAATCTCAACAAGTCGCCATGGCTGGCAATCGCCACGCTGGATGGCGCGGCGGGTGATGGCAAGGCGCGCTTGGCAGCCGAGTTAACGGAGCGCGATATCCAGAACCATTTTTCCCATCTCATTGAAGAGACTGAAGGCGTGTTCTGGGATGCGAAAGCCAATGCGGTGAAAGCAGGTTTAACCCGCAAGCTGGGGGCCATTGTGCTGCAGGAGAAACCTGCCGTGCGCATTGACCCCGCCCATACGGCAGCAGCGATGTTGGAGGGTGTCAAGTTGCTGGGCCTCGGCAGTCTGCCATGGACAGAAGCGGCACGGGGGTTCCAGGCGCGGGTCAAATTCTTGGCCAGGGTATTGCCCGATGCTGGCTTTCCTCAAGTGCAAGATCAAGTGCTTCAAGCCACACTTGAAGTTTGGCTGTTGCCCTATCTCGAAGGCATGCAGCGCAGAAGTGACCTGCAACGTCTTGATATCCTGCAGATTTTGCAAAGCCTGGTGCCCGGTGATTTATTGCGGCGCATGGACAAGCTCGCCCCCCTGCGCATGGTGGTGCCGGGGGGTGGTTCCTATCGCATCGATTATGATGTTGACGGCGATCCGGAATTGAGCGTGCGCCTGCAGGAAATGTTCGGCCTGCAATCGGCCCCGCAAATCGCCGAAGGCCGCGCCAAAATCAAAATCATCATGCTGTCTCCGGGCATGAAACCTGTGGCGGTGACGCAATCCTTGGAAACTTTCTGGCGGCAAGGTTATGCCGATGTGCGGAAGGACATGCGCGGAAGATATCCCAAACATTCATGGCCGGAGGATCCGTTGACGGCAACGGCAGTGGCACCGAGAAGGTTGCGGTAACTTCTGGTTTGTGCCATCGCTTTTGTATGTGGAAAAGGC
>JANONM010000537.1:0-2349 GCA_031420855.1 Hyphomicrobiales bacterium | reverse complement strand
GTTCATCACACCTTTGGCGCGGGCCTCGGACCAGTTCTGGCCGGGCGCGGACACGCCCACCAGCACCCTGATCGGACCGTCTTTCGGGAAATTTGCCGATTGCGCCTTGCCAAGCGAATAGCCAGCGGGAACAAACCCCTGTATAACGGTGGTATAACGGTATAACGGTGACAGTGCACTAAACTCACCTCACCTCCCACTTCAATCTTCACATTCAACGCCCGCATTAGTGCTGCAATTGTTTCATACTTTGGCTTGGCACCCGGGCTGAGGGCTTTATACAGGCTCTCGCGACCCAATCCTGAGTCTTTCGCAACCTGCGCCATATTCTCCGGTGATGCGTGTGGGCAAAGGGTGCTGGCAAGGTCCGCACACGCTCCCGCAACGTTGCATCGAGCGTCTTCTTAGAAATGGTGAAGTTGCTGCCAGGCGCGGTTTGGTTTTGCGTGATTTCCAGCTGATTGTGGCAAGCCCCACCGAGACTGCAGAGCCGTATGCATCTTCAAGCCTGCCACTAAAGCCTTCCACTTCAAGCCTGCCGCCAAGCCTGCCTCTGGCACAAACCAGTTTTGCAGCGTATGCTAGCTGCATGTGTTCAGCATGTGGATATCCCGCAGCACCGGGTCATTGGACGGAAGCTGGTGCAGCAAATATGGGTGATCGGCTTCGCGCCCGGTTTCGGCGCGCCCAGATTTTGCAGCGGGTTCTTTCGGCCTATGGCTTGCAGGCCCATGATGGCGGACTGGTGCCTGGCATTCAACTTTCAACACGCACGGGAGAGCAGGCGATTGTGCGCGATCTTGCGGAAGTCTGGATTGCTGCAGAACGGATGAGTGGCAGAACCGTTGATCCGCTCGACCCGTGTTTTGTCGGCTGAACCATGGCCCCGAATGATGTGAAACCGGGCGCCGATGGCCGCATGCGATTGTCGATACTGGGGGGCTATCTCGGTTCGGGCAAGACCACGTGGCTTCGCCATCAATTGCATGAAGGCGTGTTCAACGACGCCTTTGTGATCGTCAACGAAGCTGCTGAAACACCTGTGGATGATGCGCTGCTGCAGAACGCGTCAAAGCTTGCCGTTTTGGCAGGTGGCTGTGCCTGCTGCACGGGCAAGGCCGCGCTGCTGGCTTGTCTCAGGCAGCTTTGTGATGAGCGCAGCAAGCTCTCCTCTGACGAAACACGATTTCAACGGATCGTCCTGGAAACCAGCGGGCTGGCCGATCCGGGACCGATTGTTGAAGCCATTCGCAGCGATCCGGTTCTGGTCCATCACATTGTGGTGAGTGAGGTTCTGGTGATGGTTGATGCATTGCATGCCATTGCCCAACTGCAAAGTGAGCCCCTGGGCCGGAGGCAGATTGAAAGCGCCGATTGCTTCATCATTACCAAACTCGATGCGGCCAATGGCTCTGAAGTCAAGAAGCTTCTCGCCACACTCCAACTCCTGAATCCCGGTGCTGCCATGGTTGGAACCATCAAGGGGAGCGAGGTAGCCCTTCCGGGATTTGCAGACGTGGAGGCGGAAATCCTGCCCACATTTTCCGGTGGTGAAGAGCTGGCACCAATATTCCCGGCGCGCATTGTGATCGACGATACTGTTGATTGGGCCGCATTCAGTGTGTGGCTCTCGGCCTTGCTGCACGCGCGCGGCGACGATGTGGTGCGGGTCAAAGGCGTTGTGCGCACCCCGGCAGGCCGCCTGCTGGTGCAAACAGTGCGCAGAATCGTTCAATCACCAGAAATACTTCCCGAACAAGACGACCGTCCTGACCGCGAGGACAATGTGATTGTCGTCATCGGACGTGGCTATGAAGCGGAAGCCCTGACCCGGTCATTGCGCCACTTCGCTGGCGCATCACCATAATCCATTCGACGGCAATGGAGGGGTTTCAGAGCAACTGCCACGACGAAACATCCCGTTGTGCCCTTAATCAGACGACAATGAACCAGCCGCAGCAATTATCGTGAAATGAGCGCTCTTTACAAAAGCATTGCCAACAAAATATTTCACTGGCGGAATTTGAAGAAATGATATTCACTCCACATGGTCATCACCGTGAGAGATAATATGATGAATATGCGACAGCTCGCCGCGTTTGTTGTTGTTATGGCCGAAGCCGTGTTGCCCATGGTCAACCAACACCTTGGCAAAAAACCCCTCGCGGAATCCATGGCGTGAGTTCGACCCATCATGTCAGCGCAAATGGCGCAAACCTTTTCGTCACCATGGATGGCGCGGCCAGCTTGCCTTGGCTGGTTGTTTCCAATTCCCTCGCAACCGACCACTCACTTTGGAACCCGCAGCTGGCCACCCTGACCCGGATTCGCCGTGTCGTGCGCTATGAC
>JANONM010000536.1:0-1935 GCA_031420855.1 Hyphomicrobiales bacterium | reverse complement strand
TCTGGAAGGCACCAATGTCGAACTCGGCAAAGACATCATCCGCAATTCCGGCCTGAACGTGATTGCGGGGGATAACCTCAGCGATGCCGCGCAGAAGATCGTGAAAGCGGTGAAGGGATAAGAGCATGGACAGCTTCGGGGAATTCCTCAGCTTCCTGCCGCTGCTCATGGGACCGGCAATCGCTTTGATGCTTGTTAGCATTGTATTGGGGTTGGTGCTTAGCGCGCGCGGCTTCCGGTTGTTCACTATGATTATTCTAGCCCCGATTGGGGTGATCGCTTTCCTCCCGACTTTGCTTTTGCCGCTCTTAAGTAGAACAGAAATACAGGAGCTCTCTGAGGGTCCAGGCGCCCCATCGCTCGTGCTAGGCGCCGGACTCGGCGTAACAGCATTCGCAAGCATTTGGCTTGGCCGCATCACCAATGCCCACAAAATTAAGAGGTTCGACCAATGCCCGCTCTCGTCAACAAATCCACCCGCAAGATCTGTCAACCCTTCTCCACCTCTCAAGGCACATCCCACCCCGAACGATCCATCGCCGCCATAACAACCCCGAAAGCTGTCAAAGCATGATCCGCTCCCTTGCCCTACTGACCCTGCTTGCCACGCCGTCACTGGCGCAGGATGCTGATCCGTCCAACCAGCTGACCGAAGGGTATCAGGCCTGCATGTCAGGTGGCGGTCAGGTCGATCTGACCCAAGCCATGCTGGTCGATGCCCTGCAATGGACGCGCAGCGACGAAGGCGAAGACGGGCTGATCTATTTCTACCCCGGCGCGGGCGAAACCACCTTTGTCTACACCGCAGAGGATGGCAGCTTTTGCCATGTCGAAAGCACCAGCATCGACAGCGCCACCGCCTCGGAAATCCTCGCCAAAACCCTCGCCCCACCCGACGGCGCGCCGTTCGACTATTCCAAAGACGACATGGGTTGCACCCGGCTGGATTTTGACACCGGCGTCACTGCAACCATCACCTCCGGCGGCAACGATCCCACCTGTGCATCAGAAACCGACAGCGCCGTGCGCTTTCAATTCTCGGCCAACGAATAATCTGCGGGCCGGTCCATCCGGCCTGTCCCTAAATCGAATATCGAAGGAACGCCCCTCATGGCCGTGCTCGTCAACAAAAACACCCGCCTGATCTGCCAGGGCTTCACCGGCAGCCAAGGCACCTTCCATTCGGAACAGGCCATCGCCTATGGCACCAAAATGGTCGGCGGTGTCACCCCCGGCAAGGGCGGTGAGGTTCACCTGCACCTGCCCGTGTTTAATTCCGTGCACGAAGCGCGCCATATCACCCAGGCCAATGCCACCGTCATCTACGTGCCGCCACCCTTCGCTGCAGACAGCATCCTTGAAGCCATCGACGCCGAAATGGAGCTAATCGTCTGCATCACCGAAGGCATCCCGGTGCTGGACATGATGAAGGTCAAACGCGCGCTGGAAGGCTCCAAATCCCGGCTGATCGGCCCGAACTGCCCCGGCGTCATCACGCCGGGTGAATGCAAAATCGGCATCATGCCCGGCCATATCCACAAACGCGGCTCGGTCGGCGTCGTCTCCCGCTCCGGCACGCTGACCTACGAGGCGGTCAAACAAACCACCGATCTCGGCCTTGGCCAATCAAGCGCCGTCGGCATCGGCGGTGACCCGATAAAAGGCTCGGAACATATTGATATCCTGGAGATGTTCCTCGCCGACCCGGAAACCCATTCCATCATCATGATCGGCGAAATCGGCGGTGCCGCCGAAGAAGACGCGGCACAATTCCTCGCCGATGAAAAGAAACGTGGCCGCTGGAAACCCACCGCAGGCTTCATCGCCGGCCGCACCGCCCCCCCAGGTCGGCGCATGGGCCACGCCGGTGCCATCGTCTCCGGTGGCAAAGGCGACGCCGACAGCAAGATCGAGGCGATGAAACGCGCAGGCATC
>JANONM010000535.1:0-2740 GCA_031420855.1 Hyphomicrobiales bacterium | reverse complement strand
GGGATGGCATTCCGTCTCAGCCTGCCGCTTGGCGTCGGAACGGCGAACGACCGACCCTGCGTGGACGGCCAGTTCGGCAACGTGCTTAAGACCTATCGCGACTGGAAACTGACAGGGGACAAGGACTGGCTGATGCGCATGTGGCCACACGTCAAGGCGGCCATAGGATATGCTTGGCATCCGGGGAACTATGATCGCTGGGATCCAGAAAAGACCGGCGTTCTGACCGGCCGACAGCACCATACTCTGGACATGGAGCTGTTCGGTCCAAGTTCCTGGCTGAACGGATTCTATCTGGGCGCTTTGATTGCAGGGGCAGAAATCGCCGACGCGTTGGGCGAGACTGAAACCGCCGCCGACTACCGGGCGATCTTTGTCCGTGGGCGGGAATGGACCAAGGCGAACCTTTTCAACGGCACGTGGTTTGTCCAGCGCGTCGATCTGGACGACCGTGGCCAGCTTGGCGCGTTTGAAAAGGGCGGACATGCCTCAAACTATGTGCGCGGGTCGATCTATGATCTTTACTGGAGCGCCGAGCATGGTGAGTTGAAATACCAGGTCGGCGAAGGTTGCGAAATCGACCAGGTCCTCGCCCAGTGGCATGGGCGGCTTTACGGGCTCGAAGATGTTTTCGACAACGATCAATTCGCCTCGGCCGTAAAGGCAATCTACACGAACAACTTTCGCAAGCGGCTTGGTGACGAACCCAACCCCTGCCGCGTCTTTGGGCTCGAAGAAGAGGCAGGCACACTGATGTGCGCCTGGCCCGCAGGGGCGCGCCGGCCCGCTATTCCGGTGCCCTACAGTCAGGAAACCATGCACGGTTTTGAATACGCGTTTGGTTGTCAGCTCATGATGATCGGCGAGATCGAGAAGGGGATCTAGGTCTTTGCCGCAGTCCGCGACCGTTACCGCGGCCACAACCGCAATCCGTGGAACGAAATCGAATGCGGTTCAAACTATGCCCGGTCGATGGCGAGCTATGCTGCCGTGCCGGTCCTGTCAGGATTCTCGTTCGACATGTCCAAAGGCAGGATCGGGTTTGATCCAAAGGTGCGTCGTGACGGAACATTCCAGTCAATTTGGTCCACCGGCACCGGATGGGGCGAGGTTCGCATCGATGATGGCATTATCGTTATCGAGGTGGTGGGCGGCGCGCTGAAGCTTGCCGCCATCGCTGTACAGGGCGTGCTTTTTGGCACCGCCGCAATAGCAGCAGCTGCAGCAAAGCCCATGCAGTTTGGGCGCGTCGAACTTGCTGCCGGTACCGAGATTACGCTTCGCGACCCGGCGATCCATATCGCCAACAATCAGGCAATTTTCGCGATCTGAAAGAAGAAAGTGTAACTGAATCAAGGGAGGAAAGACCATGAAACGACTTTTTCTATGCGGCGTCGCCGCCGTAGTAATGCTTGCGCAGGCGGCAGTTGCGCAGCCGGCATCTGACACGACTGCGACGCTGACGGTGTTCCAGTGGATCAACCCGCAGATCATCGAAAGCACCGACCGCGCCATCAAGCGTTTTAAAGAGCGTTATCCAAACGTGACCGTGGAAACCCAGTTCGTGCCGCAGCCGACGTGGGGTGAATACAACAGCGCGATGCTCAATCAGGTAGCGTCGGGCAAGACGCCGGACATCTTTGCCTCGGCAATCGAGGGGTTTTCCGAGATTGCCAGCAAAGGTATCCTGCGCGACCTGACCAAGGTAATAGCCAGCGACCCTGATGCCCAGAAAGTATTGGGCGACATTGACGCCAACCTTCTGGAGGGAATGAAGACGCGGCCCTCGGGCGAGCTGAATTTTTTCCCGACCGAGTGGAATAATATTGTCGTGTATTACAATAAGGACATGTTCGATAAAGCGGGGCTTTCGTACCCCGCTGATAACTGGACTTGGGAAGATTTTCGCGCTGACGCGGCCGCTTTGACCGTCCGTGATGCCAACGGCAACGTAACCCAGTACGGCTATTTCGTGCCGGGCTTCAACTTTGGTCTGCAGCCGTGGTTCATGACCATTGGGGCGGGGGTTTTGGATGCGGATTGGCGCCTACCGACGGTGGACACGCCCCAATTCGCAGAAAGCCTGCAGTTTCTTCATGACCTGATCCATGTGGACGCCTCCGCCCCCGCATTCGAGACCGGCGTAGGCGGCGAAAAATTCGTGGCTGGTCAGGTCGCAATGTTTTCAGCCGGGCACTGGCCGATTCCTGAAATCATCGCAAGCGGCATGACCAATGTGGGTGTCCAGATCATGCCCATAAAGAAGGTTGCGACCACCGTCTTCGGGATCGGCGGTCTGTCCATCACTAAAGCCTCGCCAAACCCGGAACTTGCTTGGGAATTCATCAAGGAAATGACAGGTCCGGAATACCAGCAGGAACTTGCGGATTCACTTCGGTCAATCCCGTCCTCCCGGTCGGTGGCCACTACGCCCAAATATCTGTCATTCCCCGACAATGCTCAGATTTTCTACGGTTCGGCTGCCACGGCATTGCCTGTGCCTGCGCCCCCGAACTTCGCCCAGGTTGAAGAAATCTTCATGCGTCACGTCGGCGCGTATCTGAGCGACAACCAGGACCTTGCAACGACGATAGCCGAACTGAAACGCGAACTCGACAGGTCGATGGCCAAAGCCTACGACTGATGTTCAACGGGGCCGGGCTGCAAACGCCCGGTCCCATCCTATTACAGACTATCCGACCGACGCGAAGAAAGGGCCAAAGCCCATGGCGACACTCAG
>JANONM010000534.1:0-1554 GCA_031420855.1 Hyphomicrobiales bacterium | reverse complement strand
CGGCCTCCAGACTGGCCAGCGCCGCCGCAAGCGATGCCTCACCCTCCGACACGCGCTTTTTCATGTCGGCGATCATCGCTTCCAACGCCTCGCGCCGGGCCGCGGCCAGCCGGGCCGCTTCCTGATCCGCGCTGATTTCGTCGCGCGCCTTGGCCAGCGCCAGATCAAGTGCTTCCTTTTCGGTGATGAGGCGGGTCTGGGCCGCCTGCAGATCGGACAGCGAAGCGGTCAGCGTGCCGATCTGCCCGGTTTGCGCGTCCCGCTCGGCCAGAAGGCTGGCCACCTGCGCCTCGAAACTGGCGATGCGGCCCTGCGCGTCAGCCAGTTCGCCCTGCCGTGCGGTCAGGTCGGCAGACAGGCTTGCGATCAGAGCGGTCTGACGGTCGCCTTGAGCTTGCGCCGCGCCAAGACTGGATTGCAGCGTGCCGACCTGTGAGGTCAGGGCAGCCGACCGCGACTTTTCCAGACCCAGCACGTCCGCCAATTGCGCCACCTGAGCGTTCAATTCCGCGAGTTGATCGCTTTGCGTGGAAATCGTGTCGCGCAACATCGACTGCATGACGGTGAAGATCGTCAACACGAACATCAGCACCATCAGAAGCGTGGTGACCGCATCGACAAAGCCTGCCCAGATCATGCTGCTGTCGCGCCGTGATCGTGATCGGGTGAGTGCCATCTTAGCCTCGCCCAACCGCACCGCGCGACAGGGCGCGGATCGCCGTGGTAAGGGCAGTCAGGTCGGCGCGCAGATCGGCGATACTTTCCTGCCGACCTGCCGAGATCTCTTCCAATATGCGTAACAGCTGCACGTCGATCGACCGCAGCCGCATCCGGCTTTCGGCATCGGTATAAGTCGAACTTTCGGCCCCGGTCATGGCCACGATCAACCGGTCCTGTCCCTCGGCTAAACGGTTCAGCGCCACTGCCTGCCCCTCGGCCAAACGGTTCAGCGCCTCGGTCTGACCATCGGCCAAACGGTTCAACGCCTCGGTCTGACCCGCACCGCCGTCCAAACCCTTTGCGAGTTTGCGCATCGCCTGGGCCAGTTCACCGATCTTATCATCGCTGCCTTCGCGGGCGGCCTCGGCCTGGGCATAAAGGGTTTGCAGGACCTCGATCTGACCCGTCACACTGTCGAGGATCTGAATCATAAGTGACTGATCATGCCCCTCACTTTCGCCAGTAGCCAGTCCGAGCCGGGTGATCGAGGAAACCCACTCTTCCAACTCGCGGTAGAAACGGTTCTGACCATGACTGGCAAAAAGTTCAAGCAAGCCGACAACCAGCGACCCTGCTAAACCCATCAACGATGAGGAAAAGGCCGTGCTCATCCCGCCCAACTGCGCCTGCAGCCCACCCATCAACTTGGTAAAGACATCCAGACCGCTTTCCCCCGGTTCCGGGGCCAGCGATTTGATGGTGTCCACAATCGCGGGAATGGTCGTGGCAAGTCCGTAGAAGGTGCCAAGCAGGCCCAGAAAGATCAGCAAATTGGTCAGATAGCGGGTGATATCGCGGGCTTCATCGATTCTCGTCGCAACAGAATCAAGTATC
>JANONM010000533.1:0-1697 GCA_031420855.1 Hyphomicrobiales bacterium | reverse complement strand
GCCGACGCCCGTGTGAAACTGAAAAACCCCTACCCGCTAATTTAGATGATTCACGCCACTAGTTCGGTTTCAATTTCAGGCGGAAGCCGGATGGCGTGCATGGGGAAAACTCCTTTCATGAAACTATGAAACACATATCATTTTTTCAGACCTGGGCTATGGCGCGAATAATCAAGCATGGGTCTGATGCATTGAACAATGAGTTTGGCCCTTGATGCACGCTGCAATCAACTCACCTCAATAGGGATTCAGTTGTAGTGCATTTCACCGATAAACTTCCTTGCGATGGCCTACCGCAACAACCAACACAACAAGCCTGTCATTTTTGATTTCCGTGAGAATGCGATAGTCGCCGACACGGAAACGGATCAGTCCTTCAAATTCCTTGCCCTGCAATTTTGTTCCAAGCTGCCATGGCATGTCGGAGGTGATGACGCGGTTTTCAAGAAAGGTCACAATCCGCTGGGCCGCTTGCTGGTCCATGGATTCGAGAGCTTCAGAGGCCTTCTTCTTGAATTCAAGGATCCATGCCAAGGCGCTTCTTCACTTCTGCCAGCGAAATTGGTTTTTCGCCCGATTCATAAAATTCCTTCAAGGCTGTCTCTGCTTCAAAAGCATCTTCAAGGTCTTCGAGGTGCAGCAGTATCGCTTCCCTGGCATAATGGGTTTTGGTGCGGCCAGACCTTTTGGCCAGAACATCTAGCCGCTGTTCGACATCCAAAGGCAAACGCAAAGCGAGCATGGTTTTTCTCCTGCTATACATGTATAGCGAAGTTGTTGAATTTGCAAGTACACGGTTGCTTCCTTGCCAGCTTGCTCACCAGAAGCTAGAGCGGTGCTGAACGGACCTGCCAAAGCTGGATTCCCGCCTTCGCGGGAATGACGGGTGGAGGGAGGTTGATTTTTACTTCTTTCAGCACGGATTTTCACATGGCATCCTTCAATCTTCTCTATCTCCCCGGTGACGGCATTGGTCCTGAAGTGATGGCCGAGGTCAAGAAGGTCGTTGCCTGGATGGGTGCGCAAGGCATTGCCAAGTTCGAGACTGATCAGGGGCTTGTTGGTGGGTCGGCTTTTGATGCCCATGGCAAGGCTGTTTCTGATGCTGACATGGACAAGGCGCAGGCTGCTGATGCTGTGTTGTTTGGGGCCGTGGGCGGACCGAAGTGGGACAAGGTGGCTTATGATGTCAGGCCTGAAGCTGGACTGTTGCGTTTGAGGAAGGACTTGGGCCTGTTTGCAAATTTGCGCCCGGCGATTTGCTATCCGGCCTTGGCCGACGCATCGTCACTTAAAAAGAATGTCGTTGAAGGTCTGGATATTCTGATCGTGCGTGAACTCACGGGCGGGGTTTATTTCGGCGAACCCAAAACCATCACTGATATCGGCAATGGCCAGAAGCGCGGCATTGATACGCAGGTTTATGACACGTTTGAGATTGAGCGCATTGCGCGGGTAGCGTTTGATTTGGCGGGGACTCGCAAAGGCAAGGTGTCATCAGCGGAAAAGCGCAATGTGATGAAGACCGGGGTGTTGTGGCATGAAGTGGTGACGCGCATTCACGCCAATGAGTATCCCGGCATTCAGCTTGAGCATGTGCTGGCCGACAATTGCGCCATGCAATTGGTGCGCTGGCCCAAGCAGTATGATGTGATCGTCACCGACAATTTGTTTGGCGATATATTGTCTGATGTTGC
>JANONM010000532.1:0-1556 GCA_031420855.1 Hyphomicrobiales bacterium | reverse complement strand
CAACACCGTGCCGGAAGCCAACACGCTGATGCAAGGTCCCGACCAGAAACCATTGCTGGTGCTTGCCCACGTGGGTGAAGGGCGGGTGGCACAATTTCTTTCAGATCATGGCTGGTTGTGGGCCAGAGGCTATGAAGGTGGCGGCCCGCAAATCGAATTGCTGCGACGTCTCGCCCATTGGCTGATGAAAGAACCAGACCTTGAAGAGGAAGCCCTGTTGGCCCGTCAAGAGGGACAGAACATCTTGATCGAACGGCGAACCCTGGCCGACACTGCGGAAATGGTTCAACTCAAAGCGCCAGATGGCAGTTTGCAAAAACTCGACTTGAAAGAATCCACACCCGGATTGTTTACGACCCGCATTCCCATGAAGATTCCCGGCCTCTACACGGCAACTGACGGTAAACTCACTACCCTTGCGGTGATTGGTGCCACAGATGCCAAGGAGACCTCTGACGTCAGGGCCACGCCCGAAAAAATCGCTGCGATTGTTGCGGCCTCCCGCAGTGGCGCGTTCTGGATAGAAGACGGTTTGCCCCGTCTGACCAAAGCCAAGCCAGGCAGCCTGATGGCTGGAGGCGGTTGGGCCGGCATCACGGACAATGGCCAGTATCGCGTAACGGCCATCCGCGAAATACCGCTCTTTGCCACATTGGCAAGCCTCGCCCTGCTGCTCATTGCCATCACCGGCATGTGGTTCCGGGAAGGACGGTAATACACAACAATTGTTTCCCACCTCCGGCCTTTGGCGAAGCGTCGGAGGTGGGGGACGTGATTTTCTACCTAAACCGATGCGCCGCCACGACCAGCCCTTGTGCCGCAGCCAAAGCACCTGCCATCAATTCCAGATAAAGCAATCGCGCTTCATCAAATGGACCGGGCAGCAGCAGTTGCCCCTTCGGCATATTCCTGAATCCGACCCGGGCATAATAGGGCGCATCACCCACCAGAATGACCAGCTTGTGGCCCTGCAATTTTGCCAATTCCAAAGTGTGCGTCATCAAGGAAAGGCCGATGCCCATGTTCTGACGGCTGGGATGCACAGCAAGCGGTCCCAGCAGCAATGCGGGGACACTTTTGGCGCCAATGGCCAGGGGCCAAAAGCTGATGGCCCCCACCACGTCCAATTCATCGTCACGAACCACCCAGGAAAGACCATCAACCGCCACCGCACCTTCACGCAAGCGATAGGAGGTCTTGATGCGCCTCGCGGGGCCAAATGACAAATCCAGCAAGTGGTCGATGGCCACGACATCCGAAGCGAGCGCAGGCGAGGGCGTAAAATTATGTGACATGATGCAACCTGGAAAACGAATAGAGGGGGATGGCGAAAGGGCAAGGAAATTTGTCCCTTGGGAAACGGCTTAGCCTCGTCGCAGCAGCGGCATGTCGTTGTTCATCATGATGCGTTCCTAGCCCTGCCCAATGCCGCCGTCAAGCGCAGCTGGTCACCACTCAAGTGATGGTTCAGTTCCAGAAACCAGTTCCTCAATTCGTCGACGCGAGCCACGATCAACGACATCCGGCAGCTAGTCAGCAGCGAAAAATTCTGCCGC
>JANONM010000531.1:0-5233 GCA_031420855.1 Hyphomicrobiales bacterium | reverse complement strand
AGATGGCGGCCGTCTTCGATGACGTGACCATAGGCGAAACGATTGCCATAGGAAGATGGGGTTACGGGTGAATAGCCAAAAAGCCGGATTTGGCCACCATGGGTATGGCCGCTCAAGGTGAGTGAAACACGGTCCGGCATTTTGACAAATAGATCTGGTTCATGGGCAAGATGAATGATGGGGGCGTCATCAGTGACTTGGGCCAGGGTGCCTTTGAGATCGGCGCGGCTATCGAATCTGCCCTTGCGTGCTGTTTTAACTGCAACCAAGGATGATGTACCGGTAAGCCAAAATGGTTGATCATTTTTGACCAAGCGTTGGACAGTGTTTTCCAACATCGGAATGCCAGCAGCGACAAATGCTCTTTCAGCGATCGTCGGGCCTTGCTTAAGTCTCTGGGCCGTGAGGTCGTCCCACCAATCATGGTTACCGCAAATACCAAATGTTCCCAGAGGTGCCTCGAGTGCGGAGGCAGCTTCAGCAATATCGGCAACTTTGACCGTGCCAGTGCGAAAAAAATGACCAGCTACATAATCACCCATCAACAAATGTATGTCGGGTTCCAGTGCGTTGGCCGCTGCAATTATCCGCTTCCAGCGCGACAGCGGCATATGCGGTTCCACGCAATGCGGATCAGCCAACATCACAATGCGCAGCTTCAGACCTAGTGTCCAGCGCGGCGGGGTGAATTTGTAGACAGTGGTGTTAAGTCGGAAACCTGGTTCAATGGCCAAGGCATAGGTGCCAGTTAGAAGGCCACCAACAGTCAATCCGCCAAGCCATTTAAAAAAGGTACGTCGTGTGAGCATAATGGCCTCTTATTTCGGGGTTGCGGCGGAAATGCGGTTTTCGGTGATTTTTGCTTCGGCCAGAACCCAATCGCGAAATGCGCTAACCAGAGGGTTTTCCGAAACATCCAACCGGGTGATCAGGTGATAGCCAAAAGCTGCGGGGGCCTTGAGTGAGAGTTCAAAAGGTTTGACCAAACGGCCCGCTGCAAGATCGTCGGCGACCAGATTGGAATCACCCAAGGCTATACCGTGTCCATCAATTGCCGCCTGAATGGTCAGCGAGGTTTGGCCGAAGTGCAATCCCGAGCGATCATCAAAATCCTTGATCCCGGCGGCCAGCATCCACATGCGCCAGTTGGGCCAAGGCTGGCCTTGTGCTTCCCAATCAAGGTGGATCAAAGTATGTCGCAAGAGGTCTTTTGGGGTTCGTAGCGGCTTTTCCTTGGTAATCAGGCGCGGGTTGCAGACCGGAGACAATGAGTCTTGAAACAGCGGTGATGAAGCCAAACCGGGATATTTTCCTGCCCCAAAGCGAATGGCGACGTCGACATCATCGCGATCAAAATCCACCAGGCTGCTTGACACATCAATCCGCACATCAGCGCCGGGTGCCACCGCCAAAAACCTGTCCAACCGTGGCACCAGCCATTTGGCAGCAACCGATGGCGTTGATGAAACGCGCAACTGATTGCGGTTTTCCAGCCGTTTCAAGCGATGCAAGGCGCGGGCCAGGGTTTCCAGACTTTCATGGGCGGCCCCATGCAGGATTTCGCCTTCCCGGGTCAGCCGCATGGTGCGGCTGGTGCGAACGAACAACGCGACTCCCAGCTGATCCTCAATTTCCTTGATCTGATGGCTGATGGCAGCCGGGGTTACGCCCATGACCTCAGCTGCTTTGGTGAAGCTCAAATGCTGGGCCGCAGCGTCAAAGGCGCGCAAACTGCGAAGGCCGGGAAAATTTTCAAGCATGGCGAAATTGTGTCGATCATCAAATAAAATTTGAAGGTACCACAAGAATTAGTCGTTTGTCGTGTCAAATTTAATCAAGTAGAAGAAGATCATCAACAAATTCTCATACAAATGTGTTAAGGAAAGTTAACTCTCATGAACAGGTTTTTCGCTGCTGCTGCCGTTTCTTTGCGGAAAGCTTTCACGGTTGATCCCGTGGCGACGCGCATGTTGGAAAAGACCTACGTGCAGGTTGCACTTAGTTCGCGGTTTGGTGGCAACTGAACCGAAGCTTGAGCCAATTTAAAACGGCGGTGCTTCACTCCCCGCCGCCACTCAAAATGCCATCCTGTTTGGGTGGCATTTTTTTATTTGCCTTGCCAGTGGGGTTTGCGCTTCTCGGCAAATGCCTTGGCTCCTTCAAGTTGGTCTTCAGAAGCATAGAGCTTGTCAACGCTTGGCAGTTTGCGTTTCGTCACCATGTCAAAAGCTTGTTGAATCGTGAGGTGCTGGGTCTCGCGGGCGATTTCCTTGATGCAGGCATAAACCAGTGGCGGGCCTTCGGCCAATTGTGCCGCCAAGGCGCGGGCGCGGGGCATGAGTTGATCGGCCGCCACAACTTCATTGATGATGCCCCAATGCTTGGCTTCAGCCGTATCAATGCGTCGCCCGGTGAACAGCATTTCCATGGCGACATGATGGGGGATAAAACGCGGGAGTTTGATGGTTGCGGCATCGGCTACGGTGCCGGAGTTTATTTCGGGCAGGGCGAAGGTGGCGTGATCAGCGGCAATGATAATGTCACACGCGATCATGATCTCAAAACCGCCACCAAAAGCCAGTCCGTTCACGGCGCATATTACAGGCTTGTTGAGACCCTTCAATTCCTGCAAGCCACCAAAGCCACCCACACCATAGTCTGAGTCTGGCGCTTCGCCTTGTGCTGCGGCTTTCAAATCCCAGCCGGGACAGAAGAATTTTTCTCCCGTTGAAGTGAGAATAGCGACACGTAATTCTGGATCATCGCGAAAGGCGGCAAAAACATCGCCCATGATGCGAGACGTCGCAGCATCAATGGCATTGGCCTTGGGCCGGTCAATGGTGACTTCGAGGACAGGACCGTTGCGCGTGGTGTGGATGGGGGAGGTCATGATCAAAATTTCTTGGCACTGCCAGCCTTTTTCAAAATAGCATTTGCCGTGTGGCGATTATCAAGGTTGTGCGGAACGATTAAAATTTCGCGACCTTTTGCTATCCATTTTTCATGTGAACCTTTTGCATGATCTGCATAATCATACCCCAAGGCTTTCAATTCTTTGATCACGTCACGATAAAATCCGTCAGGCATCAGGCTGCTTGACGCGAGTCATCAGGCCTTTGCCAAATGATGATTGGAACCGTACTGCCAATGACTTCAGCTGGATGGTTTTCATTTCTCCAGTGATTTTCCAGCACCAATTCTCCAGCGAACTCATTGACGACCTCCTCGAACTCATTCAAGTCTTTTGCGTTAATGAACAGCCCTTCAATATCAGTTTCTGAAATCCAAATCTTCGCTTCATCGTCCCAAATCGCCTTGACATAAAATGTGCGTTTCATGGTCAATCCTTTGCAGCTTGAATCATATTCCCATCAGCGCATTTTAACAAGTGCATCCACCGCCACGACACCTTTTTGCAACACCAGAAGCGGGTTCACATCAAGTTCTTCCAGCGAGTCCGTGTGGGCCACTGCAAAACTGGCAATGGCTTCTACTGCCGCAATGACTGCTTCTGCATCGCCAGATTTCCCCCGGAAGCCTTCGATTAGTTTCCAGACTTTCAGGGATTTGAGCGCACTTTCTATTTCGTTGAGGTTGGCGGGCAGCAACAGTGTTGCGGAATTTTTCAGCAGTTCAGTGAGCATACCGCCAGCACCAATAACAAGTCCCAACCCAAATTGCCGATCGCGGGTGATGCCGGTGATGAGTTCAGTGTCTCACTATTTGCCGCGGATTTCAGATGTCAACCGTGGTAGAAAAAGCTTTCACCTGTTGAGTTAAGAATAGCCTCCCGCAGCGCAGCATCAATGGCATTGGCCTTGGGACGATCGATAGTGACTTCGAGAATGGCGTCGGTGCGCGTGGTGTGGATGGGGGAGGTCATGATCAGAATTTCTTGGCGCTGCCTGCGGCTCTTAAAACAACATTCGCAGTATGGCGGCTGTCCAAGTTGCGTTGGACGATGACGATCACGCCCGATTTGGGATGACGCCACTTCTCGTGAGAGCCTTTTGCCTGCTTCCAGTATTCAAAGCCAAGCGAAGCAATTTCTGTAGTTAGTTCTTTGTAATAACCCTTCGGCATTTCAGGCCGCTACTGCTTGCTCTTGTGGGCGCTGCCAAATGATCGTCGGTACCAGATCGCGGATTGAATTTGAAACCAAATCATCAGTGCTCATATGATTGCTCATGATGAGTTCAATCGCCACATCGTTCATTACTTCTTCGAACTCGTCAAGCGTCCTGGTTTCAATTGCCAACCCCAGAATATCGCTTTCGCAGTACCAGACGTTGACCTCATCGTCCCAGAGGGCCTTGACGTAAAATGTGCGTTTCATGGTCCATCCTTTTTCTGTAAGCGGTATATGCCCGTCACCGCATTTTAACAAGCGCATCCACTGCAACAACACCCTTTGGCAACACCAACAATGGATTGACGTCGAGTTCCTCCAACGTGTCCAAGTGGGCATTCGCAAAACGGGCAACGGATTCCACTGCGGCAATCACGGCTTCAATATCACCAGTTTTGCCGCGATAACCCGTGACCAGTTTCCAGACTTTGAGGGATTTCAGTGCGGCTTCGATTTCGTTGCGATTGGTCGGAAGCAATACTGTGGCAGAGTCTTGCAACAATTCAGTGAGAACGCCACCTCCGCCCACGACAAGCCCCAAACCAAATAGCGGATCGCGGGTGACACCAATAATGAGTTCGGCCACGGCGCCGGTGATCATTTGTTCGACCAGTACCTCGTCGCCGAAAGGGGCAAGTTTTGCAGCAGCAGCCTTGACTTCAGTGGCGGATTGCAAGTTGAGAATAACGCCGCCCACCTCGGTTTTGTGGGCAATGGATTCGGAGGAGATTTTCAGAACGACGGGATAGCCGAGTGCATCTGCGACTTTCGCTGCGTCTTCGACTTTGCAAACCACAGCGTTTGGAACGGCGAGGCCATATGTTTTCAGCAGCAGCTTGGCGTCGCGCTCTTTCAACAGGCGAGATGCACCTTCACGCAATGCAAGCTTTAAGAGTATGGGCTGCGTTGTCGTTTGATTTTGGGATTTTCCAACCTTTGCCGCGTTCTCAAAGGCCGTCAGTGCGTCATCCAAACCTAACATGGGGGCCACACCTGCGGCCAATAATTCTTCGGCCAAATCCAGCGGCATGCATTCGGGCAGGGTGGCGACGACAGCAGCGCGGGCATTGGTATTGATGGCGGCTTGCTTGAAGGTGCGGGCGG
>JANONM010000530.1:0-3105 GCA_031420855.1 Hyphomicrobiales bacterium | reverse complement strand
TATGCCGATGTGCGGAAGGACATGCGCGGAAGATATCCCAAACATTCATGGCCGGAGGATCCGTTGACGGCAACGGCAGTGGCACCGAGAAGGTTGCGGTAACTTCTGGTTTGTGCCATCGCTTTTGTATGTGGAAAAGGCTCAGACGTTTTTTGATTTTCATCTGCCTTGGAATTCTGGTGGGCGGTTTGGTCGCATTTGCCTGGTTGCGCGGCACCGACGCAACGGCCGCCGATTTCAAATCCTTCAAGCGCGGTGATATTATTTTTCAGACATCGCGATCCGGGCAATCGCTTGCCATCTCGTTAGCAAGCAAGAGCCCATTCAGCCACATGGGCATTGTTGACAGGGATGAATATGGTGAACTGGTAGTACTTGAAGCCACAGCCACAACACGGGCCACACCTTTGTTGAATTGGGTGAAAAAGGGCTTGGGTGAACGGATTGCAGTTTACCGCTTTCCTGATTTGACTGACGCTAGTGCAGACGCAATTTCTTCAGCGGCACGGAAACATTTTGGCAAGAAGTATGATCCGTTTTTCTACTCTTCCGAGGATGAGCTTTACTGTAGCGAACTGGTTTATCTGGCTTTCAAGGCGGGTGCCAATCTCGAACTTGGCAAATACCAAAAGGTCAACAGCCTCGACCTCGATAGTTTTGCCGCGCGGAATGTGATCAGGGGCCGCTGGAACAGATATCCGCTTTGCGCCAATAGTGGAGCCAAGGATTTTGAAAGCTGCTTCGCCATCATCCAACAGCAAGACTTGATTACACCAGAAAGCATTGCGCGGGACGACAGGCTGGTGAAGGTTTTTAGCAATTACGGCAAGTTGGGCGGGAACTGACCATCATTGGCGTTGACTTGAATTTCCCGTGCGTTCGTCATATACCTTGGTATATACCAAATGGAGTTACCCCCATGTCCCACATCGCCAAGCTATTCAACAACGGTCGCAGTCAAGCTGTGCGTTTGCCTGCGGCCTATCGGTTTGATTCAAAGGAGGTGTATATTCACCAGAACACGGAAACCGGTGATGTGATCTTGTCCCGTCGGCCTGCAACTTGGGAAAGTTTTTTTGCAGCCCTTAAAGGGGTTGATATCCCGGATGATTTTCTGGGTCCAAGGGAACGCAAAAGTGCCAAGCAGAATCGCGATCCCTTCGAAGGTCATAACGAATGAGGCGGTATATGCTAGACACCAATACTGTCAGCCATCTTCTGCGAGAACATCCGGCTGTGAGCAAGCGCATTGTACAAGAACCAATGGCATCCCTGTGCATTTCAACTATTACCGAAGCGGAATTGCTCTTTGGCTTGGCAAAAAGACCCGAGGCAAATCGTTTGCATGCTGCCGTATCTGAATTCATGCATCGCATTGATGCCTTGGCCTGGGACCAGGCTGCCGCCGCGCAATACGGGACAACCAAGGCTCAAATGGAATCCCGCGGTAAGTCACTCACCTCCTTTGACATGTTGATTGGCTGTCATGCCTTGAGTTTGAAACTCATTCTGGTGACCAACGATCAGGCATTCTCCCATATGCCGGGACTTGAAACCGAGGATTGGACGCGGGCCAAAACGATCGTCTGACAGGTCTCTTGACCCCTCGCCCTTCCCCTGCCAAACACCGCCGCAAATGACTGATCTCTCCCACATTCGCAATTTCTCCATTATCGCTCATATTGACCATGGCAAGTCCACTCTGGCGGATCGTTTGATCCAGCTGACCGGGGCGGTGGCGGACCGGGACATGCAGGACCAAATTCTGGATTCCATGGACCTCGAGCGGGAACGCGGCATAACCATCAAGGCCAATACGGTGCGTCTTGATTACAAGGGCCGGGATGGCAAGGATTATGTGTTGAACCTCATCGACACACCGGGACATGTGGATTTTGCCTATGAAGTTTCGCGCTCGCTTGCTGCATGTGAAGGCGCGTTGTTGGTGGTTGATGCTTCACAAGGTGTGGAAGCCCAGACGCTGGCCAATGTTTATCAAGCCATCAATGCCAATCTGGAAATCGTGCCTGTGCTCAACAAGGTGGATTTGCCCGCCGCTGAGCCGGAACGGATCAAGCAGCAGATTGAAGACGTGATCGGCATTGATGCACAAGACGCTGTATTGATTTCGGCCAAGACCGGGCTTGGTGTGCCTGATGTTCTGGAAGCCATTATCACCCGCCTGCCCGCACCCAAGGGTGATCGTGATGCGCCGTTGAAGGCGTTGCTGGTTGACTCCTGGTATGATGCTTACCTCGGCGTTGTTGTTCTGGTGCGGATCAAGGATGGCGTGCTGAAAAAAGGCATGAGGGTCCGCATGATGGGAACTGGCGGACTCTATTCGATTGAACGGGTTGGCGTGTCGCGACCCAAGAAAGTTGTGGTTGATGAATTGGGGCCGGGAGAGATTGGCTTCTTCACGGGTGCCATCAAGGAAGTGGCAGATACGCGGGTTGGTGATACGATCACTGATGATCGCAATCCGACTGCGCAAGCGCTGCCTGACTTTAAAGCAGCCCAATCCGTGGTGTTTGCCGGCTTCTTTCCCGTCGATGCCTCGGAGTTCGAAGACCTGCGCGAGGCCATGGGCAAGCTGCGGCTGAACGATGCCTCCTTCACCTATGAAATGGAAACCTCGGCTGCCTTGGGTTTTGGTTTCCGCTGCGGCTTTCTCGGCCTGCTGCATCTCGAAATCATCCGTGAACGGATTGAACGGGAGTTCAATGTCGAGATCATCACCACGGCACCATCGGTTATCTACAAGATCAATCTGCGTGACGAGACGCATGTTGACATGCACAATCCCGCCGACATGCCGGAAGTGTCGAAGATTCTCAGCATGGATGAACCCTGGATCGAAGCGACGATATTTGTTCCCGATGATTATCTCGGTTCAGTGTTGAAGCTTTGTGAAGACCGTCGCGGCCGGCAGAAGCAACTGACCTATGCAGGGTCGCGTGCCATGGTGGTTTATGATCTGCCGCTGAATGAAGTGGTGTTTGATTTTTATGACCGGTTGAAGTCGGTCTCCAAGGGCTATGCCTCTTTCGACTACAAGATGACGGATTATGCGCAAGCTGATCTGGTCAAGCTGACGATTTTGGT
>JANONM010000529.1:0-5444 GCA_031420855.1 Hyphomicrobiales bacterium | reverse complement strand
TCGTGTTTTTTGACCCAGACAAGTTTGGGAGCCGTGTAGCCCGCCAGCACGATGTTGCCGGAATGGGACACGGCCTGCGGTTCGCCTGACATGATCTCCTGGCATTCCCGGCCTGATCTTGCATCATTCCAGAGAATGCAGGGGCGCAGGGGTTTGCCGTTCTTGTCGATGAGGGTTGCGCCATGTTGCTGGCCTGACAGACCAATGCCCTCAACCGCTGCAACTTGCTTGGGCTTTTGTTTGCGCAGGGCTGCCACAACAGTGTTGGCGGCTTTCCACCAATGTTCGGGGTTCTGTTCACTCCAGCCGGGATTGGGACGTGAGACCTTGAGCGGCGACGAAGCCGTTGCGATTATTTTCTGTTTGGCGTCCATCAGAACGCCCTTCACTGAGGACGTGCCAAAATCCAATCCGAGATACATTTTGAAAGTCCGCCCTGATTTTTTCAACTGTTATAACAGAGATTACAGGAAGTTTGGCAAGTGCCAAGAGTGAAGATTGGAATGATTGTTGGAAGCGTCTGGATCGACGGAAGATCAGCCAACTCCCCGGACTTCGTCATTCCAAACGCCCGCCCTTTGCGGGCGATTAGGAAACCCGCTTTGGTCACGACAAGCTCAACTTGCTGAAATAAAACGGGGTTCCAGCTCGCGCTCCGCAAGGGCTACGCTTGGCTGGAATGACGAAAACTTTTACGATGTTTACAGCACTTTACCCCATGACCTTGGTGCCGAGGCTATGTCCAATATTTGCGATGGTTGCGGGTTTTGCCGTTCGCATTTCCTCCACACTCCGAATTTGCTTCCGGGCCGCACCTGACCACTCACGGGTTTTGACTTTTGGGTTGCGCATGCGGTCCTTGGCGGCTGGGATGGCGTGAGCATACTGCGGCAACCACTGGCTTTGCGCCACCAGCATTTCATCGACCATTTGCCAGACTTCATCCGGCGTGCAAATGGCACCGACGAGGGGGTCATGCAACACGGCAAGTTTCAACAGGTCCACGTCGCCAGTCATGGCAGCCTGAACCGACATGCGCTGCACGTTGATGGAACTCATGCAGGTGGCGGCACAGGCCAGTGGCAGCTCAACGCCTTCCATCATGCTGATGCCGAAGCGATCCACATGGCCCGGTGATTCGATGATGCAATCTGCGGGCAGGTTCTTGATGGTGCCGCCGTTCTTCACATTAAAGTGCCCGCGATAAGGGCGGCCCGTCTCCATCGCCTCGATTATCCATGAGGCATGTTCATCCGTACGCTGATAATCTGCCAAGGACTTTCCGGCGGCATCGAGGAAAAGTGGAAAGTCCTGTTCAAACCAGTTGCGGTTTTCGGTTGAGTAGCGCAGATAGCCCCCGGTTTCGCCATGGATCCAGTCAGTCATTGATATCCAATTGTTGATTTCCTCCGGGCGCTTGCGATACCAAGGCAAATATTCCGAGAGATGGCCATTGGATTCAGTGGAATAGAAGCCGAAACGTTTCAGCACATCGATGCGGATTTTTTCCTGTTCTGAAAACACCGGATGCTTTTCAAAAGCAGCAACCAACTCGTCCCTGGAAATGCTGTGGCCCTGGTGATTGAGTCCGACATACCAGGTTTGGTGATTGATGCCGGAGCAGATGATGTCAAGATCCGTATGCGGATGAATATCGAGTGCCGCGGCAATCTGCCGCCAGCCATTCTGCACGCCGTGGCAGAGACCCACGGTGTTGACTTTGCCATGGTCGATGCAGGCCCAGGTGTTCATGGCCATGGGATTGGCATAGTTGAGATGCAGCAAATCCTGATGCGCCATCTCGCGCATGTCCTTGCAGAAATCCATCATGGCCGCCATGGTGCGCTGGCCATACATGATGCCGCCGGCGCATATGGTATCGCCCACGCATTGGTCGACGCCGTATTTCAGGGGAATGTTCACATCGGTGGCATAGGCCTCAAGGCCGCCAATGCGCACGCAGTTCATGATGTACTTTGCACCGTCAAAGGCTTTGCGACGGTCAGTTGTGGCAGTGATTTTTGTGGGGAGTTTGTTGGCATCAACAAGGCGCTGGATAATCTGCCGCGCCATGTCGAGATTTTTTTCACTGATGTCGGTCAGGGCGATTTCGATATTGGCGAACTCCGGAACTTTCAGAATATCGCTCACCAGTTTTTTGGTAAAGCCGATGGAACCTGCGCCGATGATGGCGATTTTGAATGTCATGGTGGTGGTCCTTATAAACTTTGTAAAAACTCTCGATGTCCCAGCGCTTTTGGTGCTGCGGCGCGATATTCGCTCGTCAAGCTATCAGCCGCCAGCTTTGCCTTCTTCCTCAATTCAGGCATGGCTTCCATGTGCTTTTGTGCGACACTGCGATTGAGCAGGCCCAAGCCATCCAGCACGGGATAATGCAACTGCTGTTCCGTGTGGGCAAAACGTCCCGGCAGCGGTGTGAAGTCTGCATGGTCTGGCATTTTATTTTGCCACCTTGCCAATCGGACTTTCACCGGTTCACCGATGCAGTTCTCCGCCACATGCCGCCAAAATGGCGTGTCACGGCGGCTGCTGACATAATGCAGATTGATGAAATCGCGGAAGTCGTCGACCTGCCGTGCGGCGAAAACATTGTAGGCATTGCGGTCACCTGTCGTGCGATTCATGTGGAACGTTGTAAACACCAGCATCTGAACCACGGTACCGTGAATGGATGTGGCTTCAAGCGGCTCCAAAAAACTTGATGACAAACCGAGCGACAGACAGTTGTTGATCCAGGCATTGTTTTGACGACCGACATCAAATCGCAAGTCATTGCGGGGTTCGATTTTGTGGCCGAGGGTTTTTTCGATTTCGGCTTGGGCCTGTTCGGAATTCAAGAACGCATCTGAATAGACATAGCCGCAGCCAAATCGGGTTTGGGTGGGGATGGACCAGAGCCAGCCTGAACCTTGCGCCCAGGCCAAGGTATAGGGCGGAATTTCTTCGCCTTTTTTCAAGTCTATCCAAAAGGGCATGGCGCGGTTGACGGGGAGTCGGTCCTTGTAGGACAGCCATTCGCCGCCCAATTCCTTGCCTATCAGGCTTTTGCGAAAGCCGGTACAATCGAAGAAGAAGTCTCCCTCAACAACTTCACCATCGGTCAACAATTTTACAATGTCGCCACTTTCAGCGTCGCGTTCCACGCCCAGGACTTGTGCATCAATGGTTGCAACACCTCTCGACTTTTTGCGCAGCCATTTGCCAGCCAATGCCTGATCGAAATGATAGGCATGGTGAAAGGGGCTCATGGGAATAAATCCGCCACCTTGTTTCTGGGCGAATGGTGATTTGTTCTGGTCGAGCAAATATCCAAACAAATGCGTGTCAGAAACCTTGCGGCCTGCTGCCACTGAAAAAACATCGATGTAGCTCTGCGGCGCGCCACCTTGTGGTTCGACCACCAAATGCGGATCGTCAATCGGACCATCATAGTGATGACCGACAGTTTTCCAGTCCTTGTGGCGAATGCCGAATTTTATGGTGGCTTCGGTTTCGCGCAGGAATTCGAATTCATCAAGGCCGAAGTGTTTCAGCATTTGCCGAAACACGGCCGTGGTTCCTTCGCCCACGCCGATGGTGGGGATTTTTGAACTTTCGACCACGGTGATGGTGGCGTTCAGCTGTTGGCGCTTCACGGCGTCTTGCAGCATCAATGCCGCAAGCCAGCCCGCCGTTCCGCCACCAACGATGACGTAACGCGTGGTCATTCAGCGGCCTGTCTCGGTTTCTGCACACGGGCAAATTCCGGCAGCCAATTGTCATGGGCCGCCAAAAGATCATCTGTCAGGTCCCAGATCTGTTGCAGGTCTAGCTCCGCTGCCGTGTGGGGGTCCATCATGGCAGCGTGATAAATGTGTTCGCGGTTCTCGGTCATCAGTGCACGGACGGTCAGTTCCTGGACGTTGATGTTGGTGCGGATGAGGGCTGTGAGTTGTGGTGGCAATTCGCCCACATAGGTGGGTTGAATACCGCGGTCATCAACGAGACATGGCACTTCCGCCGCGCAATCATCGGGCAGCGAGGTAATGCAGCCGTTGTTGCGCTGGTTGCCGTAAATCACTGAAGGTTCACCCGTCCAGATGGAGTTGACAATGGACGAGGCATATTCGTGTGTAGGCTTCAATTCCATCGGCTCATTTTTCAGCGTGTTGGATTCGCGTTTCCAGCGGGCAATTTGTTCTACACAACGCTTTGGATATTCATCAAGCGGAATGCCAAATTTCTCAATCAAATCTTCGCGTCCCTCCTTGATAAAGTAGGGGGTGTATTCTGCGAAATGCTCAGAGCTTTCAGTGACAAAAAAACCAAGACGCTTCAACATTTCATAACGCACTTTATTGGGGCAGCGCGGGTTCCAATGTGAGGGCTTGGGGAAACGCCCCTCTTCATAGCCGCGCAACAAGTCTGGATAGAGGCTGCGATGTGACCCGTCTTTTTGCTTGTGTTCAAACTGCAAATAGAAGGCCATGTGATTGATGCCGGCGGCACGGTAACGGATCTCTTCCAGCGGAATATCCAGATCGCGGGCCAGTTCAGAGGCCGTGCCTTGCACGGAATGGCATAGACCCACTTGCTTGATTTTTGGAAATTTTGCTGAAATCGCCCAGGTGTTGATGGCCATGGGATTTACATATTGCAGCATCCATGCATTGGGGCAGACTTCCATCATGTCCGCGCAGATTTTCCAGAGATGGGGCACCGTGCGAATTCCGCGCATGATGCCACCCACGCCCAAGGTATCGGCAATGGTCTGGCGAAGTTTGTATTTCTTCGGCACCTCGAAGTCGGTGACGGTGCAGGGTTCGTAGCCGCCAATCTGAAAAGCCACGACAACGAAATCAGCTTTCTCCAAGGCTTTGCGCTGGTTTGTATGGGTTTCAAGTTTGGCCTTCACGCCCAGCGTGCTGATGATTTTTCCGGCAACGATTTCTGATTCATCCAGCCGCTGCTTGTTGATATCCATCAACGCAATCGTGGCTCCCGAAGTGGCCGGACGCTGCAAAACATCACTGATGATGTTTTTCATGAATACGGTGGAACCGGCACCGATGAAGGCTATGCGGGGATTTGCGGACATGGTTTTTCCTTTTTGGTTATGCGGCGATATCAAACGCCGCGCGCACAAGGCGCTTGGTGTAATCGGTTTTGGGGTTGGTCAATACTTCGGCGACGGGGCCTTGTTCAACAATTTTGCCGTTCTGCATGACAATGACACGGTGACAAAGTGCGCGCACCACTTTCAAATCGTGGGAGATGAAAAGATACGAAAGGCCGCGCTCGCGTTGCAACTTGCGCAACAGCTCAATGATTTGCGCCTGCACTGATAAATCCAATGCAGATGTCGGCTCATCCAGCATGATGAATTCCGGTTCCATGGCAATGGCCCGGGCGATGGCCAAGCGCTGGCGCTGGCCGCCGGAAAA
>JANONM010000528.1:0-1797 GCA_031420855.1 Hyphomicrobiales bacterium | reverse complement strand
CGGTCTGGCATCCGCCTCCGCAACACCAGCTATAGCAGATGCTGCCGATTCGAACTTACAAGGTGCGTCGGTCTGGCATCCGCCTCCGCAACATCAACTATAGCAGATGCTGCTGATTCGAACTTACAAGGTGTCTGAAGGGCGGATGAGGTCCCTTGGCCACAAGCACCGGAGCATAATTCACGACACCCAAGATCAAACCTTGCTACCCAACGAACGCCCGTTCCAGAACAAAACTTCCTGGCCGGTTGTTCGATCCCTCTTCAAAACCGAGGGGTTCAATAAAGTGGCGTATGTCCTTGATCATGGCGGTGGAACCACAGAGCATGATGCGATCCGAGGCCGCGTCAAAGGGTGAAATTTTCAACGCCTCAAAAAATTCGCCTGTTGCAATGAGATTGGTGATGCGCCCCATGTGTGCACTTTCCTCTCGCGTGGCTGAGGCGAAGTGCTTGAGCCGCCCTTGGGCAAACTCGCCCACAAGCGGATCTTCGAGCGCGGATTTCACTGTGTCGAAGGAATAGCGCAGTTCATCCTGTGTCCGGCAGGTATGCGTGACGATGACCTGTTCAAACTTGTCATAGGTCTCAGGATCACGCATCAGCGAGGCAAAGGGCGCAAAGCCCGTACCGGTTGAAATACAGAACAGCCGTTTTCCCGGCAGCAAAGCATCGTTTACCAGCGTACCCGTGGGCTTGGGCCGCAGCAAAATCTGGTCACCCGGCTTGATCCGTTGCAGCTTTTCGGTCAGCGGACCACCTTCCACCTTGATGGAAAAGAATTCCAACTGCTCGTCCCAACTGGGCGAAGCAATGGAGTAGGCCCGCATCACTGGCTTTTCTTCAGTGTTTTTGGCATTCGGCAGGCCAATCATGACGAATTCACCCGACCGAAAGCGCAGAGAGTGCGGCCGCGTAACGCGAAAACGGAACAAGCGGTCCGTATAATGTTCAACCTCGGTCACCTGCTCGGCATGAAATCCGGCAGGAATTGAAAGGGCAGATGCGTTGGCTACTACTGGCATGGCAATCTCAACATACGGTTCGTTCGTTATAACGAACAACATATAATTGATGATCTGCAGCAATGCAAGCGCCTTAACCCGCCCCTTAACCCGCCATGAAATCCCGTCGCCGCTTTTGCACGCCTGCAACAATCGCTGCATAAACCGCTGCCACGCGCCGCGTGTCATGGCTGTCGGGATGCGACATCAACCAATAGGTCCGGGAGTACCGCATGTCGGGCATGATCCGCACGAGATCGGGATAAAGTGCTGCCGCATAGTCATGCAAAATGCCAATGCCCTCGCCCGCCCGCACGGCTTCCATTTGCGCAACCACACTGCCACACTCATAATGTCGCTTCATTAACTTGCCGAGGTCGGCTGTGTAATCCAGCGCCCGGGAATAGGCGATGTCTTCAACATAGGTGATGAACAGCCGTCCCTCCAGATCACTCCGTTCACGGATCATTCCGGTGCGTTCGAGATAGGACTTGGCCGCATAAACACTAAGCGAATAATCCGTCAGTTTTTTGATGATGGCCTTGCCGAGCTTTGGCCGCTCAATGGTGATGACGATATCAGCCTCGCGCCGGGACAATGAAAATGTGCGCGGCAGCGGCACCAATTGGATGGTGAGGCCGTGGTGTTGATTGGCCAGCCTTGCCAATTCAGCGGCCAGATGAAAAGTTCCAAAACCATCTGGCGCACCGACGCGCACAATGCCCGTGAGCGCCGCGTCGGAAGCTGGCAATGCCGCATCAGCTTGCAACAATTCCGACTCCATGCGCTCGACC
>JANONM010000527.1:0-2527 GCA_031420855.1 Hyphomicrobiales bacterium | reverse complement strand
TGGCAACAGCATCACCGGTTCAATTGGCGTGATTTTCACCTATCCGGAAATTTCAGGACTTCTCGGAACGCTCGGCGTGAAAATGGAAGAATTGAAATCGGGTGAGTTGAAAGCCGAACCTTCGCCCTATCGGCCTGCATCAGAAAAAGCCAAGCAAGTTTCCATGGCCATGGTGGAAGATGGCTTCATCTGGTTCAAAGGTCTCGTTGCAGAGCGACGCAAACTCTCTGTTGAACGGACCGCCATTTTAGCTGATGGCCGGGTTTACACGGGTCGGCAAGCCTTGAAGGAAGGGTTGATTGATGCCTTGGGTGGGGAGGACGAAGCGGTGAAATGGCTGGAAACTGAAAAGAAGATCACCAAGGATCTGCCAATTTTTGACAGAAAGCCGCCGAAGGAAGCAACGGATTCTTTTTTTGGTGTGTCGGCAACAACAACCTTGTTGCGCCTGTTGGGATTTTCGCAATTTGAAACAGCAGCGCAATCTGCCCAACTCAACGGCCTACTTGTGCTTTGGCATCCCCAACTGTAAGATTCTTAGAAACCGGGCGAACCATCATGATCAAATCTGAACTTGTGCAAAAAATTGCCGACAAGAATACCCATCTCTATCACCGGGATGTAGAGCGCATTGTCAACCGCGTGCTGGATGAAATTGTTGACGCCATGCGCCAGGGGGCGCGGGTGGAGCTGCGTGGCTTTGGGGCATTTTCCGTCAAGGAACGGGATGGTCGATTGGGTCGCAATCCCCGGACGGGTGAAAGTGTTGATGTAACACCCAAGCGCGTGCCGTTTTTTAAAACCGGCAAGGAATTGCGGGCGAGGCTGAATGGCCCGGACCAGAAGGCCTGACCTTGCGCCGCATACTTCGCTGGTTGGTGGGATTGCCCCTTGTTTTTCTGGTGATTGGTTTTGCCATTGCCAATCGCAACAGTGTGACACTTTCGTTTGATCCGTTTAAATCAGTCAATCCAACGCTCTATCTCACAATGCCGCTTTGGTTGTTGTTTTTTTCTGGTATTTTGGTGGGGTTGATCGTTGGAGGGATTGTGTCCTGGTGGGTGCAAGGCAAGCATCGCAAAGCCGCACGGGACGCCCGCGCTGAGGCCCTGAAGCTACAGGCTGAGTTGGCAGATTTGCGCAAACAACAACAGGCAGTCGCAGCCCCGCAAGACCTTGTTCCATTCAATGGCGGTATTTTGTGAGAGTATTTTCTGCAGCGGAAGTGGCCAATGCCACGCCCTATGCCGGACTGGTTGAAGCTTTGCGGGCGGGGTTTCGTGATCTTGCCACAACACCAATGCGTCACCACCACGAAACTCTGCCTTCGACCACACTGCTATTGATGCCGGCCTGGACGACCCGTTGGACAGGCCTGAAAGTTGTAACTGTCAAAACCGACAATCCGGCTCTTGATCTTCCCACAGTTCAAGGTTCGTATTTGCTCCTCGACAATCATACGGGTGCAACCGTCGCTTTGATGGATGGTACTGAACTGACAAGGCGACGGACGGCGGCTGCCTCGGCCTTGGCCGCTGATTATCTGGCGCGGCCTGATGCGGGGGTGCATTGCATAGTAGGTGCAGGTGCCCTCGCCCCGCACTTTGCCCGCGCCATGAAATCGGTACGGCCGATTGGGCGAACCTTGATCTGCAACCACAATCCGCAGAAGGCCCTGGCACTGGCCAGTCACTTGCGTGACGACGGGTTGAATGCCGAGGCCATGGACTTGCAAGCGGCGGTGCAACAATCGGATATCGTGAGTTGTGTGACATCTTCCACGGTGCCGCTGGTTTTGGGCCAATGGCTGAAACCCGGAACCCATGTGGATTTGGCAGGAGCCTTCAAACCAGCCATGCGCGAGACAGACGGCGACGTGGTTCAAATGTCTTCGGTGTTCGTTGATACCCATGATGGAGCCTTGGCAGAAGCGGGTGATCTGTTGCAGGCTCGCGATGAGGGCAAGTTTGATTTCAGCGAAGTGAAGGGCGATCTTGCAGCGCTTTGCCAAGGAAAAATCCGGGGGCGGCAAAATGGCCAGGAAATCACCCTGTTCAAATCCTGTGGAACAGCGCTGGAAGATTTGGCTGCTGCGGTCATGGTGTATTTGCACCGACACGCGTGACACGCTAACAAGCGCGCCATGATCACACCCAATCCCATTTGCCTTGCCCTTGATACGCCTGATGTTGAACGAGCCCGCGAGTTGGCTCGGCTACTTCGACTCCATGTGGGCTACATGAAAATCGGCATGGAGTTTTTTTATGCCAATGGTGTGGCGGGATATGAAGCGGTGGCCTCTGAAGGTCTGCCGATCTTCCTTGATCTCAAACTGCATGACATTCCCAACACCGTGGCCCAGGGCTTGAAGTCGTTGATGCGGCTGGCACCGCCACCTGCGATCATCAATGTCCATGCAACCGGCGGCATCGACATGATGAAAGCCGCGCGGGACTCGGTTGGCACGCAGACCAAACTCATCGCTGTGACATTTTTGACGAGCTTGTCAAAACAGGACATTTTCCAA
>JANONM010000526.1:0-3105 GCA_031420855.1 Hyphomicrobiales bacterium | reverse complement strand
GCCGTGCTTGCGACTATCACGGGAACCATGGCTGCCCTGTCATTGGCGCGGAGCAAGCGGAACATGGTTTTGCTGTCGGCACTCTCAACACCTGTGATGCTGCCGCCACTGGTAATCGCCATTGGTCTGGTGGTTCTGTTTCTGCGCTGGCTGGCTTTTCCGCTTGGCATGTCGACAGTCGTTGCAGGCCATGTGCTGCTCGCCCAACCGCTGGTGGCCCTGATCGTTGCTGCCCGTCTGCAAAGCTCTGATGAAACAGCCATGGAGGCCGCACGTGACTTGGGTGCAACAGCCCACCAGGCCTTTTGGCGCGTGAAATTTCCGCAGATCCGCACGTCAATCATTGGTGCAGCGCTGATCGTTTTTGCCATCTCGCTTGACGAATTCATCGTCACAATATTCACGATCGGCTCGGGCAACACGCTCTCCACCTTCATGTGGGGCAAAATGCGGACATCCCTCGACCCCAGCATCAATGCCATTGCCACCTTGACACTGGTGATGACCTTGGTGCTTGTAGGGATTTCATTGCTGGTGTCACGCAACCGAATTTCGAAGCAGCATAGCCAGATGCCCTAGAGTTTAAACATCCGTTCAGCATTTTCACGATAGATCTTTTTGAGCACGGGTTTGGGAAGGTTGATGCCGTGGATATGCCATCGGCCCTGGTTCGCAACGCCATCCCAGCTGTAGTTGAAATACTCATCATCAGTCTCGAGAAAGCGATAGTAGGTGTGATAGGCCTGCAATTGCGGGCCGCAATCAATGCCAAACAAAATGCGGTCCTGGAATTTTTCCATAAAGCGCCGCGCCGCAAAAGGCTGTCTGCCAAGTTCGGAAATGCGGGCGCTGATGTCGACATGGAAATTCGGGCATCGCTGCAACAGGGCTGCAACCCAGTCGAGGTTTTCGGCATGGCAGCCCACATGGGCACCGATGAATTTCAATTTGGGGAATCTTTCAACCAGACGTGCAAAAGCTTCGATGATAGTTGCGAAAGCAGGAAACAGCGGCGATGGAAAATGCCAGTCGGGATGGGCGTGAAGTTCGTCCCACCTTTCGTTGCCCGGGTCCAGCGAATCAAAGAAGGCAACGGGATCAGCAACGTGAATGATGACAGGCAAACCGAGATCAGATGTGGTCTGCCACAGGGGATCAAGCCTTGCATCATCGACGGCAACAAGAATACCCTTGTCGTCCCGCACATGAAGGCCAAAATCTTTCCAGATTTTCAATCCTTGTGCACCGCGTGCGACTTGCCCGGCAAAGCGTTTTGCAGCACGCTCACCAAAGGCGCTGCCATCCCCGGCCCAGTGTTTCCAACCGGGGCTGCCAAAGAAAATGAACCTTTCGGGAGCGGCGTCTTTGAATTTCCGCAGTCGCGCATCGAGTATATCCTCATCCCAACCGCCATCCAGGTCCACATAGGTGGTGACATGGGCCTTGTCCAATTGGTTCAGCAACTCTGCGACAGGCCTGCTGTCCCAGCCCCCGCCAAATGCCGGACCCAGATGATTGTGCGCATCAACAACCGGAAAAGCCGGAACATGCACATGCGATTCCCGGCGGACAAGTTTGGTGACGGGTGGGAAATCCAGTTGCATCATCCAGCACTCAATTCATGTGTCAGTTCGAGGGAACATTCGGTGAAGCTTCATCGCCATTGCTTTTCCTCTGCCGTCCAGGCCCATCCCGGATGATTTCCCGATTTTGAAAACGCGTCAACGACATTTTTCAGGAATTGCGAGATGTTGTTTGCAAAGTTGTTGTAAGGCAAGGCCTGGCCGAAAGCGCTGGAGCCGGTTGAGAGACAGGCGCCGTTGTTGGGGGTGGTGAAATAGGTGATGTCGGCGCCGATGCGGTAGTCGTAGGTGCCGGTCATGCCGGGGAATGTGTAAAGTGTTTCTTCGGAAACCAGCATGTAGTTGTCGGAATGGCCGCCGGAAGAGACAACGATCAAGGTGTGGGGTGGCGTGCCGAGGGTGAGATCGTAGCGGTCGATTTCGATGCCAGCGGCCCCTTCATGGGCCAAGCCAAAGTCGCCGAAGATTTCGCCTTCAATGCCTTTGAACATCCAGTTGGCGCAGCGGTGCCAGGAGTCTGGCATGCGGCGGTAGGGACGTGCCGACTCGAAGCCTTGCGAGATGAAGCCGACACCCATGGATTTTTGTGGCAGCCTGACCAGGTTTTTCCAGAGACCGCCTTTCATGCCTGTGCTGCAGAAAAAATGTTCACCGGGTCTCTCACGCAATCCGCTGGCCGACATTGTCGAACAGGTGAATGTGTTTTGGTGAAAACGTGATGTGAACTTCGCGCCCCTCGCCAGCCGGGGGAACTCCGCGCACTTCAACCACCATGGTTTGGCCCGTTGCCATGCGCACGTGGGCGTAGCCCGTTTCACCCAGGCGCTCAATGATGTCGATCTGGCCCGTAAAACTTTTGGAAGGCTGGCCTTTGGACGACAGGCTGCAATGTTCCGGTCGGCAGCCGACATGGATATTGTCGCCGACCTTGATGCCTGCGGGCAAGGCCACTGCCGCGCTGAAGCCAGCACCGAAGTCAACCCTGTCTTTCCTGACAACCGTGGCTGCCAGAATATTCATGGATGGTGAGCCGATGAATCGCGCCACAAACAAATTCGCTGGCTTGTAATAGAGGTCCATCGGTTTGCCGATCTGCTCGATGCGACCGGCATTCATCACCACGATCTTGTCGGCAAGCGTCATGGCTTCGACCTGGTCATGGGTGACATAGAGGATGGTTGCCTTGAGCAGCTTGTGCAGCTTGGCAATTTCAATGCGAGTATTGACGCGAAGTGCCGCATCAAGATTGGACAGGGGTTCGTCAAACAGAAATACCTTGGGCTTTCTGACGATGGCGCGACCAATGGCAACGCGCTGGCGCTGGCCACCGGAAAGTTCCCGTGGCCTGCGCTTCAACAGCGGATCAAGTTGCAGGATGCGCGAAGCTTCGGCAACCCGTTCGAAAATTTCAGCTTTCGGTGTGCCTGCAAAGCGCAGTCCAAAGGCCATGTTGTTCTCGACATTCATGTGCGGATAAAGCGCATAGGACTGAAACACCATGGCAATCTCGCGCTTTGCTGGC
>JANONM010000525.1:0-1702 GCA_031420855.1 Hyphomicrobiales bacterium | reverse complement strand
GAACTGCTGCACAAGGATGACCGGGGACAATTCCTCAATGGTCTTCGCCAACTGCTTTCCGGTGAATCGCAGACCTTCCAGATGGAACTCCGCTATGCCAACCGGGATGGCAAGGTTGTGCATGGTGCAACGTCAGTCGCCCTGGTCAAAAACGAGAAGGGCGGCACCGAGCAACTGATTGTGCAGATGGTTGACGTGACCGAACGCAAGATGATCAATGACCGTTTGCAACGGGCGCAAAAAATGGAAGCCGTTGGCGCCTTGACCGGTGGTCTGGCCCATGATTTCAACAATCTTCTGACCATCATCAGTGGCAATCTGCAACTGCTTGAAGGCAAGCTGAATGCCGACGAGAAATCCATGAAGCGTCTGGCGGAAGCGGCAGACGCGTCACGCAAAGGTTCGGACTTGACGCGGCAACTTCTGGCCTTTGCCCGCAAGCAGGAACTTGAACCACGCGATACCCCGGTCAATGAAATGGTCAAGGGCATGGAGGGTCTTGTCTCCCGTGCATTGGGTGAAAACATTGAGTTGCGGGTTGACTTGATGTCGGGTGAACCGCGTTCGCTGATTGATCCATCGCAATTGGAATCAGCTATTCTCAATTTGTCGATCAATGCCAGGGATGCCATGCCGGAAGGTGGCAAGCTGACCATTGAAACCCAGCCTGCCTATCTTGACCGCTACTATGCCGAGAAACATCCGGATGTGGTGCCGGGTCATTATGTGATGGTGGCGGTTTCTGATTCAGGCACCGGCATGTCGCAGGAGCTTTTGGAAAAAGTCTTCCAACCGTTCTTTACGACAAAAGGTCCGGGCAAGGGATCGGGGCTTGGCCTTGCCATGGTCTATGGTTTCATCAAGCAATCGGGCGGCCACATTTCGGTCTACAGTGAAGTGGGGCATGGCACGTCAGTCAAAATGTATTTGCCACGCCGTATGCGACCCGGCGAATTGGATGTGCCAACCGGCAAGGCCGCAGATGCAGCGATTATCGATGCCATGGTTCCACCGCCGCCAGTGCAGGCACGCCGTCCGAAAATCCTGGTTGTGGAAGACCAGGAAGCTGTGCGGGCCGTGGCTTGTGGCTTCCTCGAAGACTTTGGATATGAGATTGTTGAAGCAGGTGATGGCTTCGAGGCATTGGGTGTGTTGCAGGAACATGCGGATATCGACTTGATGTTCTCTGATGTGGTGATGCCGGGTGGCATGAACGGCTTTGATCTCGCACAAGCCGCACAAAGCATGAAGCCTACATTGAAAGTAGTGCATACCTCAGGCTATCCGAAAGGTGCGATGGTGCACCAGGATGAGCCGCGCTTCAAGGAAGGCTACATCATCATGAAGCCTTATCGCCGTGAAGATTTGCAAAGGATTATCCGGGACGCGTTGGAGAAGCAGTAAGTTCCAGACTCGCCGTTTCAGTTTGATGCCGTCGCCTCACTGGGGTGGCGGCGTCTTGTTATTGGCGGGTGCTTTGCGTCCCGGCGAATTGCGGCTATGGGACGCAGCGAATGTGTTCTTGGGACAGTTGCACTTGCCCCTCTATTGATTTCGGAGATTGATTTTGGCCTCAGGATTGCTCGCACTGCTGGATGACGTAGCTGCCATTGCGAAAGTTGCAGCGTCATCGCTTGATGATATTGCTGCGCAGTCCGTGAAAGCTGGCACCAAAGCGGCAGGCATCGTGATTGATGATACC
>JANONM010000524.1:0-3922 GCA_031420855.1 Hyphomicrobiales bacterium | reverse complement strand
GGCCCCCCCGCCCCCCCCCCCCGCCCTCCCCCCCCCCCCCCCCCTTTTATTATGGGGGTGGGTGGCCTTGCCCTCACTCACCCCACAACCCTTTTTTTTCCTGGGGGAGGAGGTGGCCAAAGGCCGGAGGTGGGGGACGAGGCTCCCCTCTCAGAAACTCCATTCCCTGGCCTTTGCCACGATGAAATCCCGGAAGGCTGTCACGCGTTTGGTGTCTTTTAATTCTTCGGGATAAACAAAATAAGTTTCGTATTCCGGCGTATCAATGGGCAGGTCGATTTGTACGAGATTCATGTCGGGAGCCACGAGATAGTCAGCAAGTATGGCAATGCCCGCACCTGCTTGTACAGCACGGCGCAGACCGTAGGCATTGTTGACGCGCAAAGCCACGGCCCGGGGTTCGCTTTCGGCGCGGCCTGCGGTTTGCAACATGGTGAGGCTGTTGAGATAACTGGCTGACGAGCCAAAAATCAGGATGTTGTGCTTGTCCAGTTCTTCGGTCGATTTTGGAATGCCGTGCTTCTTCACATAGTCAACCGAGGCAAAAATGTGATGGTGCACGGTGAACAGTTTGCGCTGTATCAAATCGGGCTGGGTTGGCCTTCGCAGACGCACGGCGACATCCGCCTCGCGCATGGATAAATCCAGCTCTTCATCTTCCAGCAGCAACTGCACCTGAATATCAGGAAACAGTTCCATGAATTCCTTGATGCGCGGCGTCAGCCAGACGGAACCCAGACCCACTGTCGTCGTGATGCGCAATTCGCCCGACGGTTTCTCTTTTGAATCCATCAGCCGGGTTTTGGCCGCAGCCAGCTTTGTATAAACATCATGGGCGGTGCGATAAAGAACTTCGCCCTGCTCTGTGAGGATCAGGCCCCGGGCATGACGATGAAACAAGGGCACCCGCAAGTCATTCTCAAGCGCACTGATCTGGCGGCTTACGGCAGATTGTGAGAGATTGAGTTCTGTGCCCGCATGGGTGAAACTGCCTGCATCGGCCACAGCGTGAAAAATCCGAAGCTTGTCCCAATCCATGTTTATTCCGCCGCTTCTCTGTGACTTGTTTGTTGTGCGTGGAGCCAACGCTCGGCTTCGATGGCCGCCATGCAGCCCATGCCTGCCGCTGTGACGGCTTGCCGATAAATATCATCGCTCACATCCCCCGCCGCAAAGACGCCGGGGATTTCGGTTTGTGTGGACCATGGTGCGGTGATGAGGTAGCCGCCATTTTTAAATGGAAGTTGATCGATGAACAGTTCGGTTGCCGGCTTGTGACCGATGGCGATGAAAACGCCATCCAGTTCCATCACTTCCGTCGCCCCGGATTTCACATTCTTCAGTCTTACGGACGTAACGCCTTTGGGGTCTGAGGTGCCCAAGACTTCATCGAGGGTGGTTTGCCATTTCACCTTGATCTTGGGGTGTTTGAAAAGCCGGTCTTGTAAAATTCGCTCGGCCTTGAATTCGGTGCGACGGTGAATAACGATGACTTCCGAGGCGAATTTGGTAAGGTACAAAGCTTCCTCGACGGCCGTGTTGCCACCGCCCACCACCAATACTTTTTTGTTGCGATAGAAAAATCCGTCGCAGGTGGCGCAGGCCGAAACACCAAATCCCTTAAAATGGTTTTCCGACGGAAGGTCCAGCCATTTGGCTTGTGCCCCCGTCGCAATGATCAAAGCGTCACAGGTGTAAACCGTGCCACTATCGCCGACGAGTTTCACGGGTTGGGCTTTCAGGTCAACTGAAACGATGGTATCGGAAACCACTTCCGTGCCCATGTGTTCGGCCTGTTGGCGCATTTCTTCCATCAGCCAGGGGCCCTGGATGGTGGTGGCAAAGCCTGGATAATTTTCAACGTCTGTCGTGATGGTCAATTGTCCGCCCGGCTGAATGCCCTGCACGACAAGCGGTTTCAACATGCCGCGGGCGGCATAAATGGCAGCAGTATAGCCTGCAGGGCCTGAACCAAGGATCAGGACACGAGAGTGACGGGCCGTCATGGTAATACTCCGGAAGAGCTATGAATATTTAGCATAGCTTATCTGGTGTGGGGCCTGAGTCAACACAAGGGCTTGTGCATCACGCGAATTTTTTCTCGCCAAATATGCTGCACTGCGAAACAATGTTTCGACAAGGCATGTCATTTTCCCAATTCAGCAAGCAAATCCTCCGCCATGATCGAGCGTTTGGCGCAGCGGTTGGCTGCATCGCCATGCATCCAGACGCCAGCACAAGCAGCCATGAACGCGTCAAAGCCTTGGGCCAGCAAGGATGTGATAATGCCTGCCAAGACGTCGCCACTGCCTGCTGTTGCCAATTTCGGTGGCGCGTTGGTGTTGACGTGTGCGAATCCGCTGGCAATTGCGATGACGGTATCAGCACCTTTCAAAACCACGGCTGCTCCGCTGATTTTTGCTGCCATTTGTGTCCGTTGAATCTTGTTGCCGGGGATGTCTCCAAACAGCCGTTGAAATTCGCCTTCATGGGGTGTCAGCACAACTGATCGCCCCTCGATGGCATTTATCGATTGGAACAATTCCTCTGGCGCATTGGCGAAAACGGTGAGCGCATCCGCATCCAACAACACAGGCCAACCGGTTTTCAGCATGCGCAAGGCAAACTTGCGTGTCATGTCATTAACCCCTGCCGCCGGACCAATGCAGAATGCTTTTTTTCGATTGTCATCCAACACGGGCTGCAAGTCGTCGAGGTTTTCGATCGTCTTCAACATGATCGAGGAGACATGATTGGCATGTACATGCAAGGCATCGCGGCTGCCCAGTATTGTTGTCAGACCGGCACCACATTGCGCCGCAGCTTGGGCGGCCAAACGGGCAGCGCCTGTTGAGAATTCCGGGCCGCTCCAAACCATGGCGTGACCGCGGTGAAATTTGTGGTGTTCCGGCCGCAAAGCCAGAAGGTCAAAGGCTGGATTTTCGTATACTCGCAACGGCAAGGCATCTGCGATGTCGCCTGAAATGCCAATGTCTGCCACGACAATTTCGCCACACAGCGTACGCCCCGGCAGCAAGACATGGGCGGGCTTTTTGCGAAAAAACGTTACCGTGAGATCAGCAATGACGGAGCAGCTGCGTTGCTCGCCTGTCAGGCCATCAACCCCTGAAGGCACATCGATTGCGACGACAGGAATTTCGGCATTGTTGATGGTATCGGCCCATGCCATGTCAAAATCGCGGTTGAGGCCTATGCCAAAGACGGCATCGACAATCAGACCCGGTCTGGATTTTCCGCTGACCGCAGCTTTGAATGCCGCGAAATCGACGACTTGGCCCTGCCATTTTGCAGCCATTTTGGCGGCATCGCCCTTTAATGCCTTGCGCTTGCCAACCAGGTACACTTTCACGGGCCATTTTTTGGCAGCCAGGAAGCGGGCCACGACAAAGCCATCCCCGCCATTGTTGCCCGGTCCGCAAAGGATGGCGACGGCGCATTTCTTGTAGCGTTTCAGGATTTCGACCGCCACGGCGCGGCCTGCGTTTTCCATCAATTGCGAGGACGGTATGCCACCGACAATGGCCAAAGCCTCGGCTTGTCGCATCTCATCGGGCGTCAGAATTTCATTTGTCATCTTGCCATAGTGCCACATCGACTTCGCACTTCCAATCACGCAACAAAATTGCGTATAAGCCCGGCCATGGACAAGCACGGCAATCCCGACACCATTGACTGGAAAATCCTGCGCGAATTGCAACGCGAAGGGCGCATCAGCAATGTAGAACTGGCCAATCGCGTAGGATTGTCGCCGCCACCGACGTTGCGCCGGGTTCAGGCCCTTGAGAAAGCTGGATTGATTACGGGTTACCGTGCCCACTTGGCGCGGGACAAGCTGGATTATGGTGTCAAACTCTTCGCACTGGTGGGACTCAAGAGCCAAGCCCAGCATGAAATTGCAGCC
>JANONM010000523.1:0-2269 GCA_031420855.1 Hyphomicrobiales bacterium | reverse complement strand
GAATACGCGCAATGCCAACTGGCCGTCCGAAAAACCCGCCTATCGATCAATCATCGGCATCTGCCGGATCTTTCGATTTGTCGGAAATATGCGCTGCCAAAAGACCCGCATTGGCCCGAATGGCCGCCTCAATGGACTGGGCCATCGCGGTATTGTTGCGCAGGAAAGTCTTGGCATTTTCCCGGCCCTGGCCAATGCGTTCGCCACTGTAGGAAAACCAGGATCCGGATTTTTCGACCACACCAGCCGTCACACCCAAGTCCACCAACTCACCCATCTTGGAAATGCCTTCGCCATACATGATGTCGAATTCCACCAACTTGAAAGGTGGAGCCACCTTGTTTTTGACAACCTTCACCCGGGTCTGGTTACCCACCACTTCATCGCGATCCTTGATCGCACCAATGCGGCGGATATCCAGGCGCACCGAGGCATAGAATTTCAAGGCATTGCCGCCCGCCGTGGTTTCCGGACTGCCAAACATCACGCCAATTTTCATGCGGATCTGGTTGATGAAGATGACCATGCTGATGGTCTTGGAAATCGAAGCCGTCAGCTTGCGCATGGCCTGGCTCATCAGGCGGGCCTGCAAACCGGGCAGGCTGTCACCCATTTCGCCTTCAAGTTCGGCTTTCGGCGTCAACGCCGCCACCGAGTCGATGACCAGCACTTCGATGGCACCAGAGCGCACCAGCGTATCGGCAATTTCCAGCGCCTGTTCGCCCGTGTCCGGTTGCGAAATCAGCAGCTCATCCACATTCACACCCAACTTGCGGGCATAAAGCGGATCGAGTGCATGTTCGGCATCGACAAAGGCACAAATACCACCGCGCTTCTGGGCTTCTGCCAACACATGCAAGGCCAGCGTGGTTTTACCAGAGGACTCAGGCCCATAAATTTCAATGATGCGGCCCTTCGGCAGGCCACCGATGCCAAGTGCTATGTCCAGACCCAGCGAACCCGTGGAAATTGCTTCCACTTCCATCGCCAGATTGGCCCCCAGTTTCATGATCGAGCCCTTGCCGAACGCCCGTTCGATCTGGCTCAAAGCGGCTTCCAGCGCCTTGTTCTTGTCCATGGAAGAATTCTCGATAACCTTAAGACTCGGCTGCCCCATTGCATTCTCTCCTTATTTCACTTGGCTGAACATTACGCAATCAAGAGAGGTACGTTCCTCTCATGTTTTGTTTATGTTCTATTTTTGTTCGAAGTTCAAGCGAATAATTCACCTGTTGAGACTAACCCATAACTTCTTTCACTTTTTCCAGCAGCTGCTTCAAAGCGAAGGGTTTTTGCAGGAATGCAAAATCGTCAGGATTTTCGAGATTGCGCTCAAAGGCATCTTCAGCGTAGCCCGACATGAAAATGAATTTCGTCTTGATGCCACGTTTGCGGACTTCCGACAGCATGGTGGGCCCGTCCATTTCCGGCATCACAACATCGGAAAGAATGAGTTCAAAGCCGTCCTTGTCTTCGAGGATGGCTGCAAGGCCGGCTTCACCTGAGTCAGCTTCAACCACAGTGTAGCCCCGTGACTGCAAGGCGCGCAACGCAAAGGCCCGCACCGAGTCTTCGTCTTCCACCACCAGAATGCGTCCCCTGCCCGTAAAATCCTCGCGCGTGGCTTCAACTTTCACCATTGGCGCGCTGTTGATTGGTGTGGCCTCTGGATAATGCCGGGGCAGATAGATGCTGAAGGTGGTTCCCTTGCCGATTTCGCTGTCACAATAAATGTAACCGCCTGACTGCTTGATGATGCCATAGACCATGGAAAGGCCAAGTCCTGTGCCCTTGCCAACTTCCTTGGTTGAAAAGAATGGTTCCCAGATTTTTTCAACGATTGCCTTGGGAATGCCAGACCCTGTGTCTGCCACTTCGCAAACCACAAATTCTCCATCCGGCAACGGGTGATTGGCAGGCCGCGGCTGGCTGGAAAGCAAATTATAGGTCTTCACCAGAAGTTTGCCGCCCGTTGGCATGGCATCCCGGGCATTGACCGCCAGATTGATGATGACCTGCTCAAACTGGTGCAGGTCAACTTTCACAAAGCCAAGGTCACGGCCATGAATGATTTCAAGTTCAGTTTTTTCTCCGAGCACCCGGCCCAGCAGGTTGCCGAGGTCCGACATGGCATCGGTCAGGGCATGCAATTTCGGCTGCATGGTTTGCTTGCGCGAGAAAGCCAAAAGCTGCCGCACCAGGTTTGCAGCGCGGTTGGCGTTCTGCTTGATGTTCATCACATCCGTGAAGGCTGAATCCTGCGGACGCA
>JANONM010000522.1:0-3966 GCA_031420855.1 Hyphomicrobiales bacterium | reverse complement strand
GCCGATGCCGATGCGATGCATGTCAAACTGGCCGACGAAAGTGTCTGCATCGGGCCACCACCTGCCAAAGACAGTTATCTCAATATTCCCGCCATTGTTGCCGCATGTGAAATCACCGGTGCCGAAGCTGTGCATCCCGGCTACGGATTCCTGTCCGAAAATGCCCGCTTTGCCGATATTCTCAAAGAACACTCAATCAAGTTCATTGGTCCGTCGGCGGAAAACATTCGCACCATGGGCGACAAGATCGAAGCCAAACGCACGGCAAAATCCCTTGGCATTCCCGTGGTCCCCGGTTCGGAAGGTGGCGTTTCGGATATCACCGATGCCCGCAAGATTGCCAAACACATTGGCTATCCGGTGATCATCAAGGCCACGGCTGGCGGCGGTGGCCGCGGCATGAAAGTGGCACACAGCGCCGATGATCTTGAAATGGCCATGGCAACGGCCCAGACCGAAGCCAAGGCGGCTTTTGGCAATGGCGAAGTCTATATCGAAAAATATCTGGAAAAGCCGCGCCATATCGAAATTCAAATATTGGGCGACGGTCAGGGAAACGCCGTGCATTTGGGCGAACGCGATTGCTCCTTGCAACGCCGCCACCAGAAAATCTGGGAAGAGGCCCATTCCCCTGCCCTCAACGCCAGCCAGCGTGATGTCATCGGCAACCGCGTTGCCAAAGCCATGCGCGATCTTTCTTACGAAGGTGTCGGGACGATCGAATTCCTCTATGAAAATGATGAATTCTATTTCATCGAAATGAACACCCGTCTGCAGGTCGAACATCCGGTGACGGAAATGATCACCGGGCTTGATCTGGTGCAAGAGCAAATCCGGGTAGCCTCAGGTGCCAAGTTGGCACTTACCCAGGCCGACATACAATTTTCCGGTCATGCCATTGAATGCCGTATCAACGCCGAAAATCCGGCAACCTTCGTGCCCTCGCCGGGCCGGGTAGACGCCGTGCATTTTCCCGGTGGCTTGGGTGTGCGCATTGATAGTGCACTTTATTCTGGTTACCGGATCCCGCCCTACTACGACAGCTTGATTGGCAAACTCATCGTGTTTGGCAAGACCCGGGCTGAATGCCTGATGCGTCTGCGCCGATCCCTGTCAGAATTTGTCGTGGAGGGTGTCGACACAACCATTCCCCTGTTCCAGAGATTGCTGCGCGAGAACGATATTATTGATGGCAAGTATGATATCCATTGGCTGGAAAAATATCTGGCCCGCACCGCTGCTATGTGAAATCGGGCAATGTCCACAATCACCCCCCAAGTTTTGCTCAAGGCCTATGCAGCGGGCATTTTTCCCATGGCAGAAAGTGCTGACGATCCAGCTCTTTACTGGATTGAACCGGATGAACGAGGCATCATCCCGCTCGACAATTTCCATGTCTCGCACTCCCTGCAAAAGCGGGTGAAACAACAACATTTTGAAATGCGCGTTGACAGCGCATTTGCCGAGGTGATTGCAGCCTGCGCCGCCACGACCAACACACGCCAAGAGACCTGGATCAACAAAAGGATCATTTCGCTTTACACCCAATTGCATAAACTGAATTGCGCCCATTCGGTCGAAGCCTGGCAGGACGGCAAACTGGTGGGCGGACTTTACGGCGTGAAAATCGGTGCGGTTTTTTTCGGTGAAAGCATGTTTTCCACGGCCACAGACGCCAGCAAAGTGGCCTTGGTGCATCTCGTTGCCCGGTTGAAATTTGGTGGTTTCATGTTGCTGGATGCACAATTTGTAAATCCACATCTAACCCAGTTTGGCGCACGCCCGATCGCCAAACCTGATTTTCAGAAGTTGCTTGAACCAGCCCTGGAGGCTGATGCAGATTTTTCCAGCTTTGCCGGGGATGACAATCCGCAACAAGTCATCGCCATGGCTTTGAGATAAAAATCAATCCTGCGTCGGTGCGGCTTGCTCGCTGTCTTCTTGTGGCACTTCGCCTTCCAGCGGTTTGGGTGCCGTTTCAACCGGCGGCGGTGGCGCGTCGGGATCGCGGCAGCCGGTCAGCCACACATCAAAAATTGGGTGATCGACGGCATTCAGCCCGGGGCTTTCAGCAAACATCCATCCAGAGAAAATCCTGACCCGCTTGCCATCAGTTTCGACAGCATCCACTTGCACAAAACCATTGGTCTTCGGCTCTTCTGTCACGGGTCGATTGAAACACACCATGGCTTTGACAATCAGGTTGCCGAAGCTGAATTCTTCCCCCACCTTGATCTCGAAACTGGTGGTGACACCGGTGATCTTGTCGAGGCCGGAGAACAACGCCAAAGGATTCTTGATGCGCTCAGCCACGGCAGGATGAGGTGCCAGCATCAGAATGGAAATCGTCGGGATCAAGAGGCGCAAGGCCAGTTGCCTCATTGCGGCGCGGCTCCGGGCTCTGGCGCTTTTTCGCCACCCGATTTGCTGAACATGGCCTGACTGATCAGCGCCCACATATCAACTGACCCCTGGGTCACCGACATCAGGCTCCCTTCGGCAAGTTTGACGTCTGATCCACCGGGATCCATGGCAATGAATTTGCCACCCAGCAATCCTTCGCTGGTGATTTTTGCGGCTGTGTCATCAGCCAGCGAGATGTTGGGTTCCAACATCATTTCGACCCGCGCCATGTAATTCTCCGGATTGAGGCTTTGTGCCGTTACCGTTCCAATCTTGATGCCGGCCAGCCGCACATCGGTGCCAACATTGATGCCTTCGGCATTGTCAAATTCGGCAATGACCTTGTATCCCCCTGCCGAACCGCCACCCAACCCTGCGGTCTTGTAGGCAAAGCTGAAAAAGCCGATGGCCAGCGCAACCACAGCAGCGCCGACAATTGTTTCCAGAATGGAGTTAGACTGGGCCACGGTATGAAACTTGCCTCAGTCTGGTTGCCAAGCTGAATATCCAGCTTCAGTTTTCTTGGGCCGCTGGGCGCCAACGATTGATCCCGGCGGACGATAGGCTCTGGTCGTGCCCGTCAAGTTTTCGACATGGGGCAGTTCCCATTCCCGTTGGCGCAGGTCTGCATCGGTCGGAGGATTGTCAACCCGGTGATGCATCCAGCCATGCCAGCCGGGCGGAATCTGTGACGCCTCGGAATAACCTGCATAGATCACCCATCGACGTTCCGGAATGGAATCAGGGATAGCCGACTTGGCTCGGTAATAACGGTTGCCACCATCGTCAGTTCCAACGTATTCGCCTTTGCGCCACGTATAAAACAAGGTGTTCCAGCTGGCCCCATTCCACCATGAAAAAAACTGCTTGATGATGCGCATGAATACCTGTCGCTGCTTTGCCCGATTTGCCGGGAATATGGCGGAAGTTGTGCAGTCAGTCCAGCAGCAAAACAGCCCGTAATGTCACGGCCTGAAAGTGTTGGATTGGCAGTGTCATTCACCTGCGCCGAACACGAACCGTGGCCTGTCAGGATCATTTGCCCGGGCAAACACTTTTACACCCTTGGTTGTTGAAAACTGCTGGTCAAAATTTTCAACTGCCTCGCGGCCCGCCCTGAATGTCAAGGGCATGGCGTAAAGCGACAATCTCGCGCGTGCGATTTCAGATGAAAAGCTCATCAGGAAAACCGGACTTCCACCAGCCACAAAGTTGGATCGGTAAACCCGCACAACTTCGCGGCTGCCGGGTTGGGTTGGATTGTCGCGTGTCAAGGTAAGTTTGGCCTTGAGGCCTTGGTGCAGCAAAGGTCGCGGTGGCAGTGTTTCCAGCGTGGCGTTGACGTCGAGGTATGAAATGGCATCCCGCCACTTCCATTTCGGCCAAACTTTCCAACCCTGACCGACCAATGTACTTTCCAGGGGCGCCAGTTCACCGAGCCATTGGGCAGCAAAGACTTCTTCAGCAGGTCCAGCCAGATCAATGCGCCGCCCCGCCAGTTCCAACCATTTGCCGCCCGTCCATTCTGCCAAGCTGACCTGTTGCAATTGCACAGGCCGTTCA
>JANONM010000521.1:0-11158 GCA_031420855.1 Hyphomicrobiales bacterium | reverse complement strand
TGGTGCAAAAATTGACGACAGGTGCCCGCAGCCAAGCGGCATGGGGCGAATGGCGGAAAATCCTGATGCCGATCTGGGCGGCTTCCATCCTCTATGCCATGATCCAACAACTTGATGTGGTTGTGGTTGGATCGCTGGTGGGCAGTGCAGAGGCAGGTGCCTATTTTGCCGCGCAAAAAACCGCCAGCCTTCTGAGCCTCACCATGATTGCGGGTGGACTTATTGGTGCACCGCTGATGGCGGCTGCCTATCACAGCAACAAGCTTGACGAACTTCGCAGACTGTTACGGTTGTTGGCATTGGCCATCGGCGTTACAACTTTGCTGGGCGTGTTGGTGCTGGCGGTGATCGGCGGACATCTGCTGGCCTTGTTCGACAATGAATACCGCAGTGCCTACACCATCCTGATGATCCTCTCCGTCGGGTTTGCCATTGATGCGATGGCTGGTCCCAGTGCCTATCTCATGCAGATGACGGGACTTGAAAAACCCTGCCTGGTCATCATGGCAGTAGCTTATTCAATCGTATTGGCCCTGCAGTTCATGTTTGTGCCAACCTACGGCATGATTGCGGCAGCCTTGGCCAACACTTGTGGCAGTCTGGTCTGGAGTGTTTCAGCAGTATTTGTATTGCGGCGCTACCGGCGGGTTGACCCATCGGTCCTTGCATTCATCAAGAAAGCTTGAATGCTTGCGGGGGAAAGATGGTCGGAGCGACAGGATTCGAACCTGCGACCCCTAACCCCCCAGATTAGTGCGCTACCGGGCTGCGCTACGCTCCGACTTGAGGCAGCGTTAGCTGGCATCCGGCGGAAACGCAACATCAAAGCGCGGCCGGTTTTGGCTTGCGGCTTAGGGGTTTCGGATGAGCCACAGCATATCGCCGCGCCGCCCGCAGAGTTTTTGCGACAGGCCCGCCAATGCCAGCAGCCAGGTCAGCTCGGCACCGATAACCGCGTAACCGATTCCCAGAAAACCCAGTTGCCGGGTCAGCAACCAAGCCAGCGCGAACAAGATCAGCAAAGTCGCCACACAGGCACCAGCCGTGCGCAATTGATGGCCGTTAATGGACAGGATGTGCTGGTTCATCCCGCCCAGCGCCCGAATGGATTGACCGACCATGAACAGTGCAAGCAAGCCTGTGCCACGCACATATTCAGCGCCGAAAATGCCTAGCGCAAAATGACCAAAAACCAGAACGCCAGCGACTGCTGCTGCAACCACTGCAAAGGTTGTGAGATTGACTTTGAGCAACAGGGCCCGCACCAGTGTTTCGTCGCGGCGCATGACTGCCTGGGTAAAATCCGTCATCACAAACATCTGGCCGGCCTGCAAGACAAAGCCGGCAATGGCTGCCAGGCGAATGGTAACGCCGACCAAGGCAACTTCATCGGCGGGCAGAATGAGGCCTGCCACCATGGTAACGATATCGGCAAAGGCAAATGCCACGGCAGAGACAATTGTGAGTGCAAGAGCCCTTGGTCGCAGCCTGCTGGAAAATCCTGGACGTGGGGAACCGTAGGAAAGTGGTGCCAATCCTGCCGGTGCCAGAATAAATGCCTGCCCCAGCGCCGTTGCATAGGCCATCAAGACAAAGGCCAGAAGCACTGCATTGGTGTTCCAGGTGAAACCCATGAAATATCCGAGCAGAATAACCACGAGGAACAAGGCAGGCCGCACCAGAAAATCCGGCACGTAACCCAGTTCCACCCGGCGGTCTGCCGTTGCCAAGGCACTGTTGAAGCGCAAGATACCTGATGCTGGCGCGCATAAGCAGCCAAACACCAGGGCAATGTTTTGTCCTTCTGTTAGTACGCCAGATTGAACCAGAGCAAATACAACAATGATCGTCAGCCCGGTTGCCAAAGTTGCATCACGCAACACAATATTGTTGAACTGCCGCAGGCCGGAATTCTTGCCATGCATGGCAAGACGTGGAACGTGGGTCATGGCAAGCAATGCATAACCTCCGACCACGGCGAGGCTGATAAAGGCGGCGATGCTCATGCCGAGGAAGACGATGCCAACGTCTGCGACAGGCAAGAGCCGGGTCAAGGCTATCTGGCTGAGAAAGCCAATGCCCGCACCAAGAAATCGTGCCCCAACAAAGCCCGCGAGTTTTCCAATGATGCTGGAGAGTTTCATGCCACGCTGGCGATCAGCTGCAAGTCATGACCTAGCGCGATGCTGGGTCAAGCATTTTACGCGCGTCAGTCAAATCCTTCAGCGCCGCTTTCAACGCATCGTTCTGGGCTGTTGAAAGACGATAAAGCACTTTCGGTGGCTCGTCGCGGTGTCTTGCCATCGGCGATGTGCCGACGGCTGGCCCGCGCAGCACGGTGCCCGCTTTGCCAAGTCGCGGCGCAACCGGTGCCTTGCCTGGCAGCGGTGCACCTTCGTGCATGGCATCGCCGGCGCGCGGCTTGATGACACCTTGGCCAACACCCACCACGTAGGCCAGGTTTTCTTCCTTGAAAATGCGCTGTACGCCGCGGATGGTGTAGCCTTCACCATAGAGCAGTGATCGAATACCGCGCACCAGATCCACATCTGACGGCCTGTAATAGCGACGACCGCCAGCCCGCTTCATGGGCTTGATTTGTGTGAATTTGGTTTCCCAGAACCGCAACACGTGTTGCGGAACATTCAACTCCTCGGCAACTTCGCTGATTGTGCGAAATGCATCAGGTGATTTTTCCACTGAACTTTATCCTTGCCCCTGGTGAATTTCAGTCGTCACTCAGTCTTCTTCGCCCGGTTCCAGTCCGTTGATGACATTTTTCATCACCTGGCTCGGTCGGAAAACCAAGACGCGACGTGGGGTAATAGGCACTTCTTCGCCGGTTTTCGGATTGCGCCCCATGCGCTCGCGTTTTGCCCGCACCATGAAGGTTCCGAAAGATGACAGCTTGACCGACTGGCCATCCACCAGCGCATCAGCCACCAAATCCAGCACGGAATTGACCATATCGGCTGATTCGGTTCGTGAAAGGCCAATGTTGCGGTGCAGCGTTTCGCTTAAATCTGCCCGCGTCAGAGTCTTCTTGTTCATGCTGCGACTCCCCGTTGATCTGAATATAAACGCAACCTATCTGCAGGTCGCGCAATCGTCAAATGGAAAAATAATTCAACTCAATGGCTTAGGGGCATAAGTTAATGCCGTGCAAGCTCACAGCCGGACGAGCGAGGCGCCCCATGTAAAGCCGCCGCCCATGGCTTCCATCAGGACCAATTGCCCCGGCTTGATACGCCCGTCTTTGACGGCAACATCAAAGGCCAAGGGAATGGAAGCAGCCGAGGTATTGCCATGACGATCCATGGTCATGACGATGCGATCTTCTGAAATGCCCAGTTTCCTCGCGGTGCCCTCAAGTATCCGGCGATTGGCCTGGTGGGGCACGAACCAGTCGATATCTTTTGCGGTCACGCCTGCCATCGCCATGACCTCTTGCATGACAGACGCAATATTGACGACGGCGTGTTTGAAAACTTCCTTGCCTTCCATGCGCAGGTGACCCACGGTCTGGGTGGTGGAAGGGCCACCATCAACATAGAGTTTGTCGTTGTAGCGGCCATCAGAACGGATTTTTGAGGCGAGTATGCCGCGTTTGCTGCCGTCGTCGGCAGCCGATTGCAAAACCACGGCCCCTGCCCCATCACCGAACAGCACGCAGGTTCCGCGGTCTTTCCAATCCAGGATACGCGAGAAGGTTTCAGAGCCGATCACCAGAGCGTTTTGAAATTGACCAGCCTTGATCAAGCTGTCTGCCGTCACCAGGGCATAAACAAATCCCGAACACACGGCCTGCAGGTCAAATGCGGCACCTTGCCTGATGCCGAGATCGGCTTGCACACTGGTTGCAGTCGCGGGGAACGTATTGTCGGGGGTTGAGGTGGCCAAAACAATCAGGTCAATAGCACTGGCGTCCAGATCGGCGGCTTCGAGGGCTTTTCGTGCGGCTTCCGTAGCCAGGGTGCGGGTGGTTTCACCCTCTCCTGCAATATGGCGGGCGCGGATGCCAGTGCGGTCGACAATCCATTCGTCCGACGTGTCAACAACCTTTGCCATGTCAGCATTGGTCATGATGCGCCTAGGCAACGCAGAACCAACACCTGTAAGCAGACTGATCGGCATGGACTTAACTATTCCGCCTCTGGAATGGGGTTGTCGGAATTTGCCTTATGGTCCGCTGCAATGTCGGGCGCAAGTCCCGTTGCCAGAATGGAATGAACATGGCCCACGTCCTCGGCAATCTTGGCCACCAAGCCGTTTCGCACCATCTCGATGGCGACGTCGATGGCATTGGCGAAACCAAAGGCGTCGGTGCTGCCATGGCTTTTTACCACTACACCATTCAAACCGACAAAAACCCCGCCATTGTGCTTGCGCGGGTCCATGTGGTCTTTCAATGTCTTGAATGCACCCCTGGCGATGAAGGCACCGATCTTCGACAGCAAACTTTCAGTCAGTGAGGATCGCAAAATGGTGGTGATTTGTTTGGCTGTGCCCTCAGCTGTCTTGAGTGCCACATTGCCCGTAAAGCCTTCGGTGACAACCACATCAACTGTGCCCTTGCCGATATCATCGCCTTCCACATAGCCGTGATAATGTATGGGCAGATCGAGCTCGCGCAACAAGCGGCCTGCCTCTTTTACGGATTCATTGCCCTTAAGTTCTTCAACGCCAATGTTCAGCAAACCGACGCTGGGTTGCGAAAGTCCGAACTGGCAGCGGGCCATGGCTTCGCCCATTACCGCAAATTCCAGCAATTGACGCGCATCGGCACCGACCGTGGCACCCACATCGAGCACGACACTTTCGCCGCGCAGGGTTGGCCAGAGGCAGGCAATGGCAGGACGTTCGATGCCCGGCAAGGTGCGCAGGATAAAGCGCGACATGGCCATCAGGGCACCGGTATTGCCCGAAGAAACAGCCGCCTGGGTTTCTCCCCGCTTGACCGAATCAATAGCCATCCACATGCCGCTTTTGCCGCGCCCACGACGAAGGGCCTGGCTCGGCTTGTCATTCATGCTGATCGCAACTTCGGTGTGCCGGACGGTTACGATGTCTTGCAGTTCCGGATGTTGGGCCAGAACCGGTGCAATCTGCTTTTCATCGCCATAGAGATGGAAACGACAACCGGGATGCTTTGCTGCTGCCAATGCAACGCCCGGCACAACAATAGCCGGACCATGATCTCCGCCCATTGCATCCACCGCGATGTTCAAAATTGCCGTCACGATGCCTTGTGCTCCATGTTTGGACCAATGGCTTCATTTAGCATGTACAAGTCTTGGTTCCCAATCCGATTCGTCAAAGCGGCCTAAAGCCGCCATCTGCGATAAGGATAGTGTCTCGCCCCCCCAAAACAATAGTTAAATCACTTCACAATTTTAAGGGCGGCGAAAGGATTAGGGGATTTTATCGGCTCGATTTCCTGCTCGCCAAACGCTTCACCGGGTTTGCGGGGATAAAGATCAAGGTCCAGCGCAATGGTTTCAGCCACCACTTCGCCAAGATCAATAAAGCCGTTGGCAATCGGGTCGATGTCTTCATCGTCGGTGGCATCTTGCGGAACATTGTGCAGGAAATAGCGCTCAACCTCAAAACGAAGGTTCTGCCTGAAGTGCTCAAGGCTGACGACTGAAACCTGTTCAACATCGAGCTGCACCTGGCCTGTGACTTTCAAGCCACCGCCGCGCCACGGCTTGGCTTTCAGTTCTGCCGACAGGTGGTGGATCACCGGTATTTTCAGCCGCTTTGCCAAATCCTGACATTCGCGTGAATCGGCGGAGAGCTTTTCGAATGAGCCCAGCCTGGGCACCCGGGCCACATCGAGGGGGCGTGAAAATTCCAGCGATGGTTCTGCTTGTTTCATGCGAAACTTATCCGGCCGTTGACAATGTTTTCTGCGTTTTGGGATTGCAGCTTTTGTTTGGCATTGAAAGTCCAGAGCGCCAGCATTCTGGCACTCGCTTCATGCCCTCCCGCATTCCCGGCATAGGCATTGCGGGCAAGTGAATCGGTCAAACTTTCAACATCATTGGACCCGGCATAGGCCGCAATGCGACCAAAAAAAGCTTCGGCCATTTTACGGACTTTTTTGCCGACACCCAAATCACCCACCCCCATTTCCCGCAGCGAGCGATCCATGTCGGTGAAAAACAAATCCGTCAGGGCTTGGCGTAAGGGTTCTGGCTCTGGCTTCAAACGATCCAGAACAAGGTACATATGAAGCACAATCATCTCAAACCGACCGTCAACCGTGTCGGGCACGGCCCAATCGCGATAAAATCCGGGTTGCCGCGCCGCAGCCACAATCGCCCCATAAAGCGCCTCGGCAGGATTGGTTTTCCGGGAAAACAGGCTTTTCAACATCACAGCCTTGCTCCCGCGCAGTGAAATGGGCAAAAGGTCGTCATGATTTTCAAAAGTCTTTCTGTTGATTCATTTTTTGCCCGCCCGCAGCGCAAAACGGCAATTGTCGTGTTGGCACTGCTTTTGGGTGGCATGGTTACGGCTTGTACGCCAGAGATAAACCATCGGGGCTACTATTCCAAGGCAGGCGCCTTGTCGCAAGTCGGCGAGGGCATGGCCAAGACTGAAGTTGAAGGCATCCTGGGCTCGCCTTCCACCACCGCCAGCATCAATTTTGCCGGAGACAGCTATTATTACATTACCAGCGTGACCCAAGGTCGGGCGTTCCTCGATCCTGTAGAGGTCAAACGTGAAATCATCGCCATTCGATTTGACAAAAGCGACCAGGTGAGCAGTGTGGCCCAGTATGGGCTGGAAGATGGCCGTATCATCAATATCAACACGCGCAAAACGCCCGTGGCCGGACAAGAGTTTTCGTTGTTGAAGGAACTGTTCCGCAACCAGACCAATGTTGGTCCAGGTATCGGAAATCTGAAACGTAAAATTTAGAGCGGTTGCGTGTTGATTGAAAATACGACCAAGAGCATCGGATGGCGGGTAAAACGCAAAATTCCCGTCATTCCCGCGAAGGCGGGAATCCAGCTTTGCCACGAGATCGCTGGTTGCAAGCTGGATCCCCGCCTTCGCGGGGATGACGGTGCGGGGGTAGAATGTGATTCCAAGAGATGGGGAACCGCTCTGACAATTCATTCAGTTTGTATTCAGCATCAGTCTGCAAAACTTGTCGCCGGAACTGAATTGGAGTTGAACGATGAAAAAATTTGCCGCCGCGTTGCTCGTGGTTGGCCTTGCTTCACCTGCGTTTGCCTCGGCTTTTTGGGGTGGCACGGTTATCAAGGTCGCAAGCTGGGATGTGTTGAATGTGCGGGCGTGGCCTGCCAGCTATTCGCAGATTGTTGATAGCTATGACAATGGTGACCACGTGAGCCTGACGGGCCGTTGCAAAAACATCGTGAACAATGTTTCATTCCGCATTGATGCTGGTGGTTCGGCCAATTGGAAATACAGCAAGATGAGCAAGGCCAATGTCTGGTGCCAAGTCATGAGTCCCAGCAATCAGTTGGGCTGGGTGCGCGGCAAATTTGTCTGGCCGGAATAATACCTACGGCAGGCAGCCGCAATTTCGACTGGTCACCTTGCAGGGCTACCGCTATGAAGCCTTGAAAGCTTTTATCCCATGAACAGTCTGTCTCCTTCGGCATTGCGTGGCATTTTGCTCGTCGTTGCGGCCACGGTTTTGTTTGCCCTTATGGATACGGCCGGCAAATACCTGATGACCAAATACAATGTGCCATTTGTTGCCACTGTGCGCTTTGCCATCAATCTGCTGTTGCTGGTTGGCCTTGCAACGCCGCGACACGGGGCCAGGTTGTGGCAGACCCATCGCACGGGACTGGTATTGCTGCGTGCCGGGTCATTGTCGGTTGCATCACTCTTTGCAGGTCTCGCCTTGCAGCGGATGCCGGTGGGCGAAACCGTGGCCATCCTTTATCTGCAGGGATTTGGTGTCATGCTGGTGGCGGGATGGTTGTTGAAGGAAAAGGTCAGTGCCGTGGGTTGGCTTTGCGCCATGGTTGGATTTGCCGGTGTCGTTTTGATTGCGCGCCCCGGCGGTGCATTGGTATTTGACGGCGTGGTCTATGCCGTGATTGCAGCGGCGGTGTCGATTATTTATATTCTGCTGTCACGGGCCTTGGCGCCCACGGAAAGCACAATGGCCATGCTATTTTATGTCGCAGTGTTTGGCGTTGTCATGTTTGGCATCATGTTGGCCTTCAATTGGAAAGCCTTTTCGTTGCTGCCTCTCGACATTCTACTTCTGTCATTTCTTGGCATTGGATCACTACTCGCCCACTTTCTCTTTACGCAGGCCTATCGCTTTGCGCCCGCCTCGATTTTGGCACCGTTCAGCTATTTCCATATCGCGTTTGCGGTGATTACGAGTTGGCTGGTTTATCAGCATGTGCCAGACTTGTTGGCCTTCATCGGCATGGCAATGATTGCTGTGTCAGGTGCTGCCATCGCCATTTACACCCATGTCAACAAATCAAAAGGGACTGTCTGATGCAACATCGCATACTTGGAAATTCTGGCTTGGAAGTATCGGCCATTGGCCTTGGCTGCATGGGCATGTCTTCCGGTTTTGGCCCACCCGCTGATCGCCACGAGATGATCGGTGTGTTGCGAAAATGCGCTGAGCTGGGAGTCACGTTTTTTGATACGGCGGAAGTTTATGGCGCCTATCACAATGAATTGTTGGTCGGCGAAGCGCTGGAACCTTTCAAAGGAAAGGTCGCCATCGCCACAAAGTTTGGATTCGCACCTGACCCTGAACAGGGCGGAGCGTGGACTAAACTTGACAGCAGGCCTGGCCATATCCGCGAGGTGGTGGAAGGATCGTTGAAGCGTTTGCGTGTGGATGCCATTGACATGCTTTACCAACATCGGGTGGACCCCAATGTGCCGATTGAAGATGTGGCGGGCACGGTGCGCGACTTGATTACCGAGGGCAAGGTCAAACATTTTGGACTTTCTGAAGCCAGCGCCTCGACCATCCGCCGCGCCCACGCGGTACAATCCGTAGCCGCACTGCAAAGTGAATATTCATTATGGTTCAGGGACTTGGAAGCGGAAATTATACCAACACTGGAAGAGCTGGGAATTGGCTTGGTGCCGTTTGCACCCTTGGGCAGGGGCTTTCTCACTGGCACCGTCGATGCCACAACGAAGTTTGAAGAAGGCGATTTCCGCAAACGTATCCCACGCTTTGCCGCTGAAGCCCGGGCCGCCAATCAGGCCGTTGTTGATATGGTTCAATCGTTCGCAGCGCAGAAAGGCGTTACGCCGGCACAAGTCGCGCTGGGTTGGCTACTGGCGCAAAAGCCCTGGATCGTCCCCATCCCCGGCACCCGCAAAGTCTCGCGCATGGCCGAAAATATTGGCGCAGTTGCAGTCAATTTTACAACTGACGAATTGGCCGACTTGCGCACTGCTTTCGAACGCATTCCAGTGACCGGAGATCGCTATCCGCCCGAGTTCATGAAGCTGTCTGGGCGTTGACGGCACAACTTGATTACAGCCCCAGCCATGTTTCAATAACCCGGCGGTGGAACGAAAGCGTAATATTCCCGTTCCAGCAATTCGGCAAAGCGCAGTGCCGTGTAGTCGCCGTAGGCCCGCGTGATGATTTGAACGCCACAGGGTAAACCGGTCGCCGTCAATCCCATGGGGGCCACGGTCGAGGGCAGATAGAAATTGCCGGAGTATCCAGCCCAGAAGCGTTGATCAATGGTGGAGACTGGCTTGCCATTGACGGAGATAAAGCGCTCGTGGCGTTCGCCGACCTGATCATGGGGCCAGGCGGCGGAGGCAGCGGCAGGGCAGAGCAACACATCCCAATCATCAAAGAACTGGTCCCATAGCAGGGCCATTTGGTGTCGCCGTTCATTGACCCGCAACCAGGCACCATGGGACATGCCAAAAGCCCGCGTCATCATGGCCACATAGCTTGTGTCATCAGGATCAAGACTTCGGGCTTTCACGGCAGCTGCCGCAATCTCGGTATCGTCCATGCGTTTGGTCGATGTTGCCCGCAACAAGGTGATGAAGTTTTCATAGGCCTCAGCGTCGCTGAAACCGGGACGTGCTACCATAGACAGTTTGCGGGTTTTCTTTGTCAGAAATTGCGCCAGTTTTTCGAGCAAGCCCCTGAGAGGCGCATCGATTTCTGACACCTGGCTATCAAGCTTGATGGCCACGCGAAAATCTTTCAAGGATTTTTGTGGTGCACTCGGCAATGTGACGGGACGGCCCCGGGCTTCGATGCCTTCGCTGCCAACCAATATTTTCATCATGGCGGTCAGGTCACGGGCCGATCTTGCCATGGGGCCTGCCACGGTGATGTCGCTGATTGAAACGCTTCCCGGCATCAGATGGCCGCGATAGGGCACCACGCCGTAGGTGGGTTTATGGCCGTAGATGCCACAATAATGTGCGGGATTGCGGATCGATGCCCCGATATCAGAACCGATTTCCAATGCCGACATGCCTGTCGCCAATGCCGCAGCGGCACCGCCGGAAGAACCGCCGGGTATGCGTGAAATGTCCCAGGGGTTGTTGGTGGTGCCATGAATGGCGTTGAAGCTTTGCCAATCAGACAGGGCGAAGGGCACGTTGGTTTTGCCGTAGGGCACGGCACCTGCTTCAGCCAGCCGTTGCAGGGCAACTGCATCCCGGTTGGCGATATTGTTGCGCAAGGCGGGATCACCCCAGGTTGATGGCAGGCCTTTCCAGTCGAATGATTCCTTGGCAGTCATGGGTACGCCGTCGAAAACTGACAGGGCCTTGCCGCGTGACAGTCGCCGATCGGCAGCAGCAGCGGCTTTGTGCGCCCGGTCGAGGTCGGTGATCACGACAGCATTGATCTTGGCGTTGTGGCGGGCGAACTGGTTGAGACTTTCCTGCAGCAGTTCTTTGGCGGAAATCTTCCGCGCGCGAAGCATGCGGCCTTGCGCCAAGGCGGATTTGAAAAGCAAATTCACGGTCATTTCCCCATGGCATCCATGATCCTGATCCAGCTGCGAATGCCGCGCTGGAAACTGGCGACATTGTATTTTTCGTTCGGACTGTGAATGGCATCGTCTTCCAGGGCAAAACCGACCAACACCGAATCCATTTTCAGAATGTCCTTGAAATAGCGGACAATGGGAATGGAGCCGCC
>JANONM010000520.1:0-6663 GCA_031420855.1 Hyphomicrobiales bacterium | reverse complement strand
AGGCCGTTCCCTGAAAGACTTCAGGCTGGTGTGCAATGGGGCAGGTGCCGCAGCCATCGCTTGTGTGGAACTCATCAAGTCCCTCGGCGTTCCCAACCAGAACATCATCCTCTGTGATTCAAAAGGTGTCGTCTACAAAGGCCGCAGCGAAGGCATGAATCAGTGGAAATCCGCCCATGCAGTTGAAACCGATCGCCGCAGCCTTGCCGAGGCCATGGAGGGTGCTGATGTATTTTTCGGCCTGTCGGTGGCGGGTGCGCTGACCCCGTCCATGGTCAAATCCATGGCGCGGCAACCCATCATCTTTGCCATGGCCAATCCTGATCCCGAAATCCTGCCAGAAGCTGTCCACGCCGTGCGCGATGATGCCCTGATGGCAACCGGCCGCTCGGACTATCCCAACCAGGTCAACAATGTGCTGGGCTTTCCTTACATATTCCGTGGCGCATTGGACGTCCGGGCCCGAACCATCAATGATGAAATGAAAGTGGCGGCCGCCCGCGCCCTAGCGGCGCTGGCCCGCGAAGATGTGCCCGATGAAGTGGCAGCCGCCTATCATGGCTCACGGCTTTCATTTGGCCGCGACTACCTGATCCCGGTTCCGTTCGATCCCCGGTTGATTTCACGCATCCCGGTGGCGGTTGCCAAAGCTGCCATGCAATCAGGTGTGGCGCGGCTGCAACTTCCCGATATGGCAGCCTACGCCGCCCAGCTCTCAGCCCGCCTTGATCCGATTGCCGGCACCTTGCAAAAGGTCTTCAACCAGGTGCGCGGCAATGCCAAGCGGGTGGTGTTTGCCGAAGGTGAAGAAGACCGGATGATCCGTGCCGCCAATGCCTTTGCCGCCAATGGCCTTGGCACCGCAGTGCTGATTGGCCGCGAAAGCGTCATTGAGGAAACCCTGAAAGCCTCAGGCCTGGAACTCCATGAAAACGTGGAAATCAGCAATGCCCGCATTACCGAGCGAAATCTGGACTATGCCAATCATCTCTATGGCCGTTTGCAGCGCGAAGGTTTTCTGCTCCGCGATTGCCAGCGCATGGCCAACCAGGATCGTAACGTCTTTGGGGCCTGCATGGTGGCCTTGGGCGATGCCGATGCCATGGTGACGGGCCTGACCCGCAATTTCTCCGTGGCGTTGGACAATGTGCGCCGTGCCATTGATGTGAGCCCCGGTCGAACTGCCATTGGTGTGTCCATGGCCCTGGTCGGTGGACGCACGGTTTTCATCGCCGACACGTCAATCCATGAACTGCCGAGTTCAGAAGAACTGGCCAGCATCGCACAGGAAGCAGCTTTCGTCGCACGCCGCTTTGGCTATGAACCGCGCGTCGCATTTCTGTCGTACTCCACCTTCGGTTATCCCAAGGGCGAGCGGGCCGCCTATGTGAAGCGAGCCGTCGAGATTTTGACTGAACGCCAGGTGGACTTTGAGTTCGATGGCGAGATGACGGCTGATGTGGCCTTGTCCAAGGAAGCCATGGCGCTTTATCCGTTCTGCCGCTTGACCGGAACTGCCAATGTGCTGGTCATGCCCGCCGCCCATTCAGCTTCGATCTCAACCAAGATGTTGCAGCAACTGGGTGGTGTGACGGTGATCGGGCCATTGCTCACCGGCCTCACCAAACAAGTCCAAATCGCCTCCATGTCGGCCACCACCAATGATATCCTGAACCTCGCGGCAATTGCGGCGTTTTAGCAGGGTGCTGAAAAAGCGGTTCCGGATCGTACCGTTGCAAGCCTCGAAGGGCGCGTCTCAATAAGAATTGAGTTTTTCAGCAACATTCTAGAGCATCAGGCAGTCAGTCAAATCCAAAAATTACGTCATTCCAAACGCGAGTGTAGCGCAGCGGAACGAGTGATTTGGAATGACGAAAACGAAAGTGTGATTCACTACAATTGACCGCCCGATGCTCTAGGCAGCAGCAATGCGGGCTGGAACCATCATCTTGGCCAGCGCCTCTTCCAGATCTTGCCGATCAAAGGGCTTGGACAAATGGCCATTCATGCCAAGCGCGATACAACGTTCGCGCTCCGCTGGTCCGGCATTGGCCGTCAGCGCCAGAATGGGAATAGACCGCCACGCATTGGCCTTTTCAATACCACGCCAAGCCACCACGGTTTCCCGGCCATTCTTGACAGGCATTTCCATGTCCATCAGGATCACGTCAAATTCCCGGTCGCGCTCCAGCATTGCCAAGGCTTCGCGGCCATTGTTGACACGGACGGTTACGTGACCAGATTTGGCCAGCAAAGTTGTCGCCAGCAGGGCATTGACCTCGGTATCCTCCGCCAACAAAATGCGCAAAGGTCTGGCTTTGACAGGTTTGCGGGTGGAGCTCCTGGCCAGTTTCCGCAAGTTTCGCGTGGCTGTTTCAAGCGTCTGGTCGTCACGCGCCGTCAGCAGGTTGGTCAGGGCAGACCGACGCACGGGCTTCAGCAGATAGCCTGTGGTCATGGTTGCGTTGAGGAGGTGCTGAAAAGGACGGCGTTCTTCAGGCTTGAGAAATATCCAGATCTGCGGAAACTGCCTGGTGCGCTGGAACTGCTTCTGGATTTCCTCAGCCGAGGCACAATCACAAATGATTGCTGGCGTATTTTCGTGGGCTGTCCAAGCTGTGACAGTTGCACCCAAATCCAGCAAAGCCTTTTTCAGGTGGCTTGTGGCTGGTCCTGCCGTGAGGGCAAGTGCATAGCTGCGTCCTTGCAAGGGATCCGAATGGGCCTGAACCTGTTTTTCCAGGGGCTTGGCAAAAACCAAATGAAATGTTGTTCCATGTTTTGGTGTGCTTGAAACCTCAAGCGAGGCAGCCATGGATTGTGCCAGTTTTCGGCTGATATGCAAACCAAGACCCGTGCCGCCAAAGCGTCGCGCGGTCTGGTCATTGGCTTGGGAAAATTCACCAAACACCCGCTGCAATTCCTGTTCATCCATGCCAATGCCGGTATCTCTGACATCAATGCACAGACAGGATGCGGCATTCAGCCAGACATTGATTTCAACGCCACCTGTTTGCGTGAACTTGATGGCGTTGCCCGCCAGATTGAACAGGATCTGGCGCAAGTGCAGATCATTGAGGGCGACATGTCGCGGCACCTCGGGTGAGATGTAAGAGGAAATCTCCAAGCCCTTGGCATGGGCCCGTGGTGCCATCAGTTCGGTCACGCTTTCAATCAGCACTTCAAGTTCAAGTGGACCGCTGCGAGCCTTTTGCAGGGCCTCAGATTTTGCCGTATCAAGCAATTCATCGAGGATGGAAAGCAGGCTGCGGGCGGAAGAATTTGCGATGCCGGCATAGTTTTTCTGTTCCGCTGACAGTTCTGTCTCCAGCAACAAGCCCAACATGCCGATCACACCGTTGAGCGGGGTGCGGATTTCATGGCTCATGGTGGCCAGCACGCGGGATTTCTCGAGTACCACGGCCTCTGCTTCAGCCCGGCGGGCTTCCGCATCAGCCCGCCCACAGGCCAATTTGCGCTGGGTCTCCTTGTTGTGTCGGCTCCACATGAAAAACAAGGCGGCACATGAAAACAGCGTACCGCCAACCAGAATGGCAGCCGCCATCAGAAACGACTGTTGTTCACCCAGCTTCAGCGCAGTTTTGAAAACCCCGACCATCAACAGGGTTTCCGCCAGCAACAGGGCAGGCAGACTCAAACCCTCGTCCAGCAATGAACGATCGGTAAGTCGCCGTCCAAAGAACGGCTCGAAGGGTATCAGGCCAAGGCCCATGATGACGCGCATTTCCTTGTTGGCAGGAATTGGAGTGCGTTAAACCAGTTTTGCCTTGCCAAAGATTTATCCAGCGAAGTTTCAGTGACTCTTCGGTGAATCACGCGTTAATTCAGTCAGGCAGCCGCCCGAAAAGCCGCAGGTTTTTGCCGATAACTCAATGCCTCAGCGAGATTGAGACGGCTGATGCTTTCTTTTCCGTCAAGATCGGCAATGGTGCGGGCGACCCGCAACACCCGGTGATACCCCCGCGCCGACAATTTCATGGCCTCGGCTGCATCATGGATGAGGCTTTGGCATGCGGCATCCAGCGCCGCTATTTTTTCCAACACCTTGCCATCAGCTTGCGAATTGATGCGCAGGTGAGCGTAGCCCAGCGCTTCAAACCGCTGGCGTTGGCGGAGCCTTGCCGCTGCAACCCGCTGTGCCACATCACTGCTGGTCTCCTTGGGCGTTGGCAACGTCATGTCGGATGCTCGCAAGGCCGCAAGCTCCATTTGAATATCCATGCGGTCCAAGAGCGGGCCAGAAATTCGCGACTGATATTCAGAAGCACAGCGCGGACCCTGTCGGCATTGATGTCCAGGCTCTCCCGCCATGCCGCATTTGCAGGGGTTCATGGCGGCGACAAGCTGGAAACGGGCCGGGAATGTCACATGGTAATTCGCCCGCGCCACCACTGCCTCACCCGATTCCATCGGTTGCCGCAAGGCCTCCAGCACGCGGGGTTGAAACTCCGGCAACTCATCCAGAAACAACACACCATGATGGGCCAGCGCCATTTCACCGGGCTTGGCCCGAATGCCTCCGCCCACCAGGGCTGGCATGGAGGCTGAATGATGCGGCGCACGGAATGGCCGACGTCTGGTCAACTGTCCGCTTTTGAGTTCACCGCCCAGTGAAGCGATGATGGAAATATCCAGCATCTCGCGGGGTTCCAGCGGTGGCAGGATGGAGGGCAGCCGCTGGGCCAACATGGATTTTCCAGCGCCCGGCGGCCCCACCATCAAGAAATGATGCCCCCCTGCTGCTGCAACTTCCAGCGCCCTCTTGGCCGCCTCTTGGCCCTTGATGTCTGAAAGGTCAGGCAGTTCAGTCTTGTCGTCAGAAACCATGGGCTTGGGCCGCGTCAGAACCTGCGTACCCTTCACATGGTTGATGATCTGGATCAGCGATTGCGGGGCGAGAATATCAACTTCTTCACCAGCCCAGGCGGCTTCAGCACCTGAAGCCTTGGGGCAAATCAGGCCAAGCCCATGGCCATGGGCCGCCATGGCCGCAGGCAGAGCGCCCGCTACCGCCAGAATGCTGCCATCCAGCGCCAACTCACCCACCACAGCATAACGATCCAAAAAATCCGGTGGGATCACGCCCAAAGCCGAAAGTACGGCAAGGGCAATCGGCAAATCATAGTGGCTGCCTTCCTTGGGCAGATCAGCAGGCGACAGATTGACGACCAACCGTTTGCCCGGAAGTGCCAAACCGATGGCATGTAAAGCTGCCCGCACCCGCTCGCGGCTTTCCCCCACCGCCTTGTCAGGCAGCCCCACCACACTGAATACCGTTTGCCCCGACACAAACTGTGCCTGGCAATCCACCAACAACCCTTGAACGCCCTGAAAAGCGATCGTCCCCACCCGTGATGTCATGTCCAAGCCTCCGCTGTTTTTTGGAAAGCTTGCACAATTCATTTCCCGTAGTTGCCAGCCCTTCGAGGCTCGCAAGGGCTCGCACCTCAGGGAGAGGGAACTTTAAAATCCCTCACCCTGAGGTGCCGCGCCTTCGCGGCCTCGAAGGGCTGGCTGAACGAGTCCAGAATTATCCAACGCTTCCCTCTACAGCTAAGACGTTAGCGCCATAACTTTCCGTCGCGCAAGAACAAAAAAAGAACGAACGAATATCCCTCAGCCTTGGCAATGCCCACCAAAGCCGGACGCAGGCAGAATGAATACGGTCTCACGGTATTACACGTTGAAGGCTTCTGTTCGATCTTCAAGCGCGGCATGAAAGGCATTTATCAGCATTGCTCCGGAAAGCATTTGCACCACTATCTTGCCGAATTTGATTTCCGCTACAGCAACCGTGTGGCACTTGGCGTGAATGATGAAGTGAAAGCGGGCCGTGAAAGCTTTGTCTGGCTTTCAAGGTAAACGCCTCCCGCCAATTCAACGACAGAGTTTACCCAACATTTGATACAGTAAACAACGAACATTGTCGTTACAGGTTTGTGTTAAACTTCCCCTCACTGTTGACTCATCCCCCCAAGCTGCTAGAAGCCTCGCCATGTATTCAACCGCTTCAAAACGCACGAAAACCGCCTGAAGCCCTTCCCCGGTCAATCTCCCGTGGGGGAGTTGGCCCGGACAATGCCCGATGACGGAATTCTTTCCCGGGGGGCGGACATAGAGGACAAATCCATGGGTTATAAAGTTGCAGTCGTTGGGGCCACGGGAAATGTGGGCCGCGAGATGTTGAACATTCTGGCGGAGCGTTTGTTTCCTGCTGATGAAGTGCATGCCATTGCTTCGCGGAAATCCATGGGCGTGGAAGTTTCCTATGGCGACAAGACCCTGAAGTGCAAAGACCTGGCGCAGTTTGATTTCTCGAAAATGGATTTCTGCGTGATGTCGGCGGGTTCGCAGGTATCCAAGGAATGGTCGCCGAAAATCGGGGCCATGGGTTGCATTGTGATCGATAACTCGTCGTTCTGGCGTTATGATCCTGAAGTGCCATTGATTGTGCCTGAGGTGAATGCCCATGTGCTCAGCGAATACATGGCGCGCAATGTCCGCAAGAACATCATTGCCAATCCCAATTGCTCGACGGCACAGTTGGTAGTGGCCCTGAAGCCTTTGCATGATGTAGCAAAAATCCGCCGCGTCGTGGTGTCGACCTATCAATCAGTTTCCGGTGCTGGCAAGGAAGGCCTG
>JANONM010000519.1:0-2173 GCA_031420855.1 Hyphomicrobiales bacterium | reverse complement strand
ATGACATTGCCATGATCCACAAAGGCCAAATCATCTGGCAAGGTGAAGCCAATCAGGTCAACCGTTCAGACAATGCCCATGTTGACCAGTTTATCCATGGCAGGGCAGAAGGCCCCATTCAGATGGATGTATTGAAGGGTTAGTGCATTGGGCGGTCAGTTAAATCCAAAAATTACGTCATTCCAAACGCGAGTGTAGCGCAGCGGAACGAGTGATTTGGAACCCCGCTTTGCCCGCCCACAGCGGGGTTCCAAATCGCTTTACTCCGCTGCGCTACGTTGCGCGTTTGGAATGACGAAATCAAAAGGGTGATTCACTACAATTGACCGCCCGAGACTCTAAAACGGACGCCTTGCGCGAATGGCCTGCGTGAGGGTGCCTTCGTCGAGATAATCCAGTTCGCCGCCGACTGGCACACCATGGGCGAGGCGCGATGTGGCCAGGCCGTTTTCTTTCAAACGTTCGGTTATATAGTGGGCCGTGGTCTGGCCTTCGACGGTGGCGTTGGTGGCGAGCACCACTTCCTTGACAATGCCGTCGTTGGCGCGGGCCAGCAACTGGCCAATGGCAAGGTCTTCCGGGGTAATCCCGCCCAGGGCCGACAATGTGCCACCCAAGACGTGATAGAGGCCATTCCAGGCATTGGCCCGCTCCAGGGCCCAGACATCGCCCACCTCCTCCACCACGCAAATCAGGCTGCGGTCACGGCGCGGGTCACGGCAAACCGAACAGGGTTCAAGGGTGTCGACATTGCCGCAGGACGTGCAGACGGTGACTTTTGCCTGTGCTTCGTCCAGCGCCAGCGTGAGGGGGGCCAGCAACTTTTCGCGGTTCTTGATCAGGTGCAAAACCGCCCGTCTGGCCGAACGGGGGCCAAGCCCCGGCAGCCGTGCCAAGAGCTGGATCAGGCGTTCTATTTCGGGACCGGCCTGCCGCTTCATGAGGGGGACATTAAAACGGCAGGGTCATGCCGGGTGGCAAGGGCAAGCCGCCGGTCAGGGTTTTCATTTCCTCTGCCGCCAGAACTTCGGCCTTGGATTTGGCATCGTTGAGGGCGGCCACCAACAGGTCTTCGAGGATTTCGCGCTCGTCGGGTTTCATCAACGAGGGGTCGATGCTGATGGACTGCACGGATGATTTACCGTTCATCACGACCTTGACCAGACCACCACCGGATTGCCCGGTGACACTGAGGCCTTCGAGTTTTTTCTGCATGTCCCCCATGCGGGCCTGCATGGTGGAAACCTGTTTCATGATGTCAGCGAGATTCTTCATCGGGTTCTTCCTGTGTGATATCAAGCGGGATAAAGCCCTGGGGATCGCGCACCTTGACGATCTCGGCACCGGGGAATGTTTTGAAAATGGCCTGCACGACAGGCATCTCCCGGGCCTCGCGCATGACAGTGGCTTCGGCTGATTTTTTCTGCTTGGCAAGGGTTTCGGTGCCGCCATCGCGTGCCACCATGACCATCCAGCGGCGGCTGGTCCAGGCTTCAAGCTTGCGGGAAATTTCATTGCTGAGGCCGGGAGGGGCACCCGGTTCAAGCGCCAGTTCAAGTTTACCTTCTGAAATCCGGATCGGCCTGACGAAACGTTCCAATTCACTCTTGAGTTTGACGTCGCGCTTTTCCGCAGCGAGGGCAACGACGTCGGCAAAGCTTGCAAGTGTTTTGGCTTCGGCTGAGACAGGCGGCGACGTTGGCGGTTGTGGTGATGTGTCAACAGCCAGAGCGGTATTGGTTTGTGTGATTGCCGTGGGGACGGTAGATGCTGTTCCAGAAAAATCCGGTCGTGAAATTTCGCGGCGCGGCGCTGGTGGATTGCTGGCTGCAGTCTTCACCAATTTTGCCAGATCGTCACCCATCGGCAATTCGGAGGCATGGGCCAGCCGTATAAGCACCATCTCGGCTGCCTGATCCGGCCGTGCGGCCGTTGCAGTTTCTGCAATGCCTTTCAGCAACATTTGCCAGGCCCTGGCCAGTTGCGGCACAGAAAGTTTCCCGGCGTATTCGCTGCCTTTGGATTTTTCGAGAGAGGTTCGCGATGAATCCTGGCCTGCGGATTGCGGTACGATTTTGCAACGGGTGACCCAATGGACAAATTCGGCGAGATCAGTGAGGGTGGTTTGCGGATCGCCACCGCTTTCATATTGGCTGGCCATTTCAGTGAGGGC
>JANONM010000518.1:0-2390 GCA_031420855.1 Hyphomicrobiales bacterium | reverse complement strand
CTCCATGGTTGATCCCCACGAGATTGCCTCGATTGACGGCCTGGATGAAAACACTGCCGCAGAATTGCAGGCGCGGGCCAAGGCCTATCTGGACAATCAGGCCGCTGCCTTTGAGGACAAACGCAAGGCGCTGGGTGTTTCCGATGAGCTTGCAGGTTTTGTCAGCCTGTCGCCGCCGATGGTGGTGGCCTTGGGCGAAGCTGGCATCAAGACGGTTGAAGACCTCGCCGATTGTGCCACGGATGATCTGACGGGTTGGAATGAACGTAAGGACGGCACAACGATCAAGCACAAGGGTGCCTTCACCGGCATGGATGTGCCAGCCGATGAGGCCAACAACCTGATCATGAGTGCGCGTATCAGCATGGGCTGGATCGAAGCTCCGGTGGTTGTTGACGCCGAAGCTGAAGCGGAGGAAGCCGTCTGAGCCACGCCGCTGCACAATTAGAGGCTGAAATGCCAGAACGCATGTGTGTGGTGACCCGTGAAGCGGGTCCGGAGCAAACACGCATCCGCTTTGCCCGCTCGCCCGACGGTCTGGTGGTGCCTGACTTGCAGCGCAAGCTGCCGGGGCGGGGGGTCTGGGTCAGTCTGGCCCGCGACAAAGTAGCAGAGGCCGTCAAGCGACAGGCCTTCAACCGGGGTTTTGACGCGCCCTGCCAGGTCGATGCCGATATGCCCCAGCGGATTTCAGAATTGTTGCGTGGCCAGGTGATTTCGCATCTTTCTCTGGCGCGAAAGGCCGGGGAAGCTGTATGTGGGGCCACGAAAGTCGAAGAGGCCCTCGCCAAAGGCCAGGTACGGGTGCAGTTGAATGCCAGCGACGGTTCAGTTGATGGCAACCGGAAAATCAGCAACAAGGCCGGGGCTGCAACACTGGTGTGCAATTTACTGCAATCCAGTGAAATGGATTTGGCATTTGGCCGGGCAAATGTGATACATGCAGCCGTTACCGCAGGCGGTTTGGCTGAGCGGCTGGTTTATTTTATCCAGCGCATGGCGGATTATGATGGATTGGCCCTTCGCGGGGACGACTTAAAGTCAAAGTGAGATGATGAACGATACGATTGACAATAATGATAAATCGGGTGCCGGCAAGGCTGCTGGCACATTGACTTTGAAACGACCCTCGCTGGAGCAATCCCGGGTGAAGCAGAGCTTTTCCCATGGTCGCAGCAAGTCTGTGGTGGTGGAAACCAAGCGCAAGCGTTTCGGTGAAGATGCCAAGCCTGCAACGGCTGACAGCAAGCCCGGATTTCAGGCCAAGCCACGGGTCGCCGGACAAGCTTCGGTGACGATTGTTTTGCCCCAGGCAACCACCAACCTTCGCCCGGCACCCGTTGTTGCGGCACCACGGGCTGGCGTTGTCTTGCGGACACTGACGGCTGACGAGCGCGATGCCCGTGAACGGGCGCTGGCCGACAGCAAGGTGCGTGAGGCCCATGAACGCAAGCGGCAGGAAGAAGATCTGCTGCGCCGCAAGGAACATGAAGTACGCGATGCCGTCGAGCGTGAAGCTGCGGGCAAGCGCAAGGCCGAAGATGATGCGCGGCATCAGCAGGAAGAAGTTGGCAAACGCAAAGCCGAAGAAGCTGCCCGCAAACTGGCGCCGAAACCTGTCAATACGGTGGCTGAAGAAGAAGAGCGTCCGCGCACCAGGACTATGGCTCCACGGGCCGTTGGTGCACCGCGTGCTCCCTATGTGGCACCTCGGGTTACCAAGGTTGTGGCACCGGTCAAAGCCAAGGTGGCCGATGACAAGCGCCGGGGCCGCCTGACACTTTCCAATGCCCTTGATGAAGATGGCAATGAGCGGGGCCATTCGGTTGCGGCTTTCCGCCGCCGCACCGAGCGGATGAAGAAGCAGGCCCATGGCTTCCAGATGCCGACGGAAAAGACCTCGCGCGAAATCATCATTCCAGAAGCCCTTACCATTCAGGATCTTTCAAACCGCATGGCCGAGCGGGCCGTCGATATCATCAAGTTCCTGATGAAACAGGGCCAGATGCACACCATCAACGATGTGATTGATGCCGATACCGCGCAGTTGATCGCCGAGGAAATGGGTCACAAGGTCAAGCGCGTTTCGGATTCGGATGTGGTTGAGGGTCTCGACGGCGACCGGGATGCCGACGAACTGATGAAACCGCGCCCCCCCGTGGTCACCATCATGGGCCACGTCGATCACGGCAAAACCTCACTGCTTGATGCATTGCGCAAAACCAATGTGGTGTCGGGGGAAGCCGGTGGCATTACCCAGCACATCGGTGCCTATCAGGTGAAGACCGATCGTGGTCTCATCACCTTTATCGACACACCGGGCCACGAAGCCTTCACCTCCATGCGGGCGCGCGGTGCGAAAGCCACTGACATTGCCGTTCTTGTGGTTG
>JANONM010000517.1:0-11202 GCA_031420855.1 Hyphomicrobiales bacterium | reverse complement strand
ATGACATTGCCATGATCCACAAAGGCCAAATCATCTGGCAAGGTGAAGCCAATCAGGTCAACCGTTCAGACAATGCCCATGTTGACCAGTTTATCCATGGCAGGGCAGAAGGCCCCATTCAGATGGATGTATTGAAGGGTTGAACGATTTTGTGGAATATCCCGATTTTCCGTTGGAGGTGCTTCGAGGCCGCGAAGGCGCGGCACCTCAGCATGAGGGACCATCATGGGATTCCCTCATGTTTAGGTGCTCGCCCTTGCGAGCCTCGAAACATGCGCCCCACAAAAGCACGTCAAACTTGAACCTATAGGCTACAATTATTCAGCCACTTCCACTTGTCGCCCTTTTGAAAACAGCAGCCGCTGGCATACTGGGCATTTTCATAGCCCGCCTGGGCTTTAGGCGGCTTGCAGTAGGATGACACTTCATCAAGATTGATGGTTTCACACTGCAGAACGGGTTTCTTTTTGCTGCCACCCTTCTTGCAAATGCGGATGATTTTTTTGCCCTCAATTTTCTTCTCTTCGTAGGTGTTGACTTTGCTGACAGTGATCTTGGCCTCTGCAAAACCGCTGAAACCTGTTATCAAAAATGCCGCAACCACGAGTTTGAACATCACAATCTCCCCTAGTCAGAAATTGCATATACTACAAAATTCGCAAACCAAAAAGGGCCACAACAAAGTTGCGGCCCTTCCGTGAGGTTATTGGAAAATCAGGAACGGCCAAGGGGTGCGAAGGCCCCGGACCTGCTGACTTGACTCAGGTGAGCGACTGGGCCCCCAGAGTTATAATCCGCACCAAGGTTCCTGTTTTCACTGTGAACTCACTCGACATCGGATCACCTCCTTTCAAAATGTTGACGACGACCCCATGGTGCGCGATTGCTGGGCATCTGACAAGCCCAAAAAAATGAGACCCTCAAATGAATTTCGCCGACCTCATCATCCACAATGCCCGCATCATTACAATGGACGATCTACAGCCCTTTGCCGAAGCTTTGGCGATCAGGGGAAACCGGATCATGCGGGTTGGGCAAAATGCCGCCGTGATGGAATTATGTGGGAGCAAAACCCGGGTGATCGACAACCATGGCAATACGGTCATTCCCGGCATTATTGAAAGCCATGTGCACTTGTTCATCGGATCGGTTGAACTTGATGCCCTGAACATCCGCGATAATATTGGCTTTGATTCAATTGCCGGGGCTGTGAAAGATTATCGCCAGAAAAATCCCGACCTGAAAATCATCAATGCCGTCGGCGCCGCTCATGAGCAGTTCGGCGCAGGCATTGCCATGACGCGGCAATTGCTGGATCGCATGGTTCCCGATATGCCGTTTATCATCGGTTGTTTTGACCACCATACGGTTTGGACCAACACCAGTGCTCTCGACGCAGCTGGCATCCTGCGCGGCAAGGAATTGCCGGTCGGCAATGAAATCGTGCTGGATGAAATCGGTCTGGCTACGGGTGAATTGCGGGAGTTTGCAGCCTTCACGCCGGTTTTTGCGCTGACCGCCACCAGTGGCCGCGAATCCGCCGGGATTGTCACCGCCGAAAATCCCGATCCTCCGGCGACGCCTGAACAGCGTGAGGCCGATATCGCATATCTGAAGCGCGGTATTGCCCATGCCAATTCACTTGGCATCACCTCCATGCACAATATGGATGGCAATTGGTATCAGCTCGAACTGTTGCACGAACTTGAGAAACGCGGCGAATTGAATGCCCGAGTGGAAGTGCCCTATCATCACAAGAATTATTTCGATGTGGAACGCGTCGATGAAGCCGTGGCCTACCGCGAAAAATACCGGACCGACATGCTGCATTCAGGCCGGGTTAAAGTGTTCATGGACGGCGTGATGGAAACGTTGACGGCCCTGATGCTGGAGGATTATCCGGGTTATCCCGGCAATAAAGGAGCCCCACTTTATTCAGCCGCAGAATTCAATGCCCTGGCAGCCAGAGCCGATTCCCATGGTTTGCAAATCAGTGTGCATGCCATCGGTGATGGCGCAGTGCGACGAACTTTGGATGGTTATGAATTTGCCCGAAAACAAAACGGCAAACGCGATTCGCGCCATCGTATTGAGCACATCGAACTGATTGATCCCCAGGATATACCGAGGCTTGCAGAACTGGGTGTGGTTGCCTCCTTGCAACCCGTTGCAGGGGTCGGGGTTCCGGGTGTACCCCAAGAGCCAATCCTGAGCCGGGTTGGTGAGAAGCTGCCCTTTGCCTATGCGTGGCAAACCTTGCGCAATACGGGGGCAGCAATTGCCTTTTCATCCGATTGGCCGGTTGCACCGCTTGATCCTTTCATCGGCATGCAAGCGGCGATGACGGTGCAGACGTTGCGGCCCGATTGTCCGGACCAGCGGCAAAGCCTGATGGATACGTTGCATGCCTTTACGCTTGCGGGTGCCCATGTGGAATTCATGGAGGATCGCAAAGGCATGTTGAAAGAGGGCTATCTCGCCGACATTGCCGTGCTGGATCACGACATGGAAAAGACAGAATCGAACGCAATTCTCCACGTCAAACCTGTCGTTACAATTTGTGACGGCAGGATTGTTTTTAAGTAATAATTCCTATTACGAGAATTTAAGCTTGACTTTTTCATTTGCTTGAGGTAACTGCTCCGGATGATCAAACGTTGCCTCACTTTTGTTTTTGCAGTCTGCTTTGCAGTCCTGTCCCAAGCAATTCTCGTTCTATCAGCACAGGCCCTCGATATCAAATCGACGGAATTCACCTTGGCCAATGGCTTGCATGTCATTCTCATTGAGGATCACCGCGCTCCGGTTGTGACCCATACAATTTGGTACCGGGTGGGGGCAGCCGATGAACAAGTTGGCAAAACCGGTCTGGCGCATTTTCTGGAACACCTGCTGTTCAAGGGAACGCCAAAATATCCGGAAGGCATGTTTGACCGTCTGCTTGACCAGAATGGCGGCGAGAAAAACGCTTTCACCCAGCGCGATGCCACGGCCTATTACGAACGGGTTGCAGCCGACAAACTGCCGCTGATGATGGAACTGGAAGCTGACCGCATGCAAAACCTGCAACTCAATGCAGACAGCGTGAAAACCGAACTGAAAGTGGTGCAGGAAGAACGCCGCCAACGCACCGACAGCAACCCCGGTGCCTTGCTGGGCGAACATATGGCAGCTTCGCTTTATCTGGCCCATCCCTATGGCAGGCCGATTATCGGCTGGAATGATGACGTGGCCCGGCTGACGCTCGATGATGCTTTGGCCTTCTACAAACAGCATTATACGCCCGCCAATGCGACCGTGGTGATTGTCGGCGATGTGACACCGCAAGTCGCCCGCGACCTGGCCGACAAGTTTTATGCGCCCTTGAAAAACAGTTTTGCGCCGCAGCCGCGCCACCGTACGGTGGAGCCGCCTCCCCTGGTTGAACGCCGCATCACCATGCATGACGCCCGTGTGGCCACACCGAGCATTTCCCGCAGCTACTTCACGCCTTCCTATATTACAGCTGCGCCAAAGGAAGCCGATGCGCTTTCGCTCTTGTCAGTCATCATCGGCGACAGCGCCCAGGGACGCCTCTACAAAAAACTGGTACTCGAAAAGAAAATCGCCACGTCTGCTGGTGCAGGTTTTAATGGCAGCCAATTGGACAATGGCGAATTCAGCATTTATGCATCGCCTGCTGATGGCGTGGACATGGCCAGGCTTGAATCCGAAATCGATGCCATTATTGCCGAAGTCATAAGCAAAGGTGTCACGGCACAAGAACTTTCAGATGCCAAGGATCGCGCCCAGGCCGATGCCATCTATGGGCTGGACCAACCCAGCAGTTTTGGCGGCATTATTGGTTTGGCGGCGACCATGGGGCTTACACCCGATGAGGTCCTGGCCCATATCGATGTGCTGCCCACCGTGACCTTGGAAGAAGTTCAGAAAGCCGCCGCCTATCTTGATATCAAACGTGCGGTGACTGGCCTTTTGCTGCCAGAAAAGAAGTGACAGGAAAATTTGGCATGAAACTTTTCGCAACTCTCAACTTTGCCAGACAATCAATTTTCATGATTGTATCAGTTGCCTGTTTGGCGGCATTCTCGTCAATTGCAAAGGCCATCGACATTCAGGAAGTCACCAGCCCCGCTGGCATCAAAGCCTGGCTGGTTGAGGCCCATGAAATTCCACTGATCGCCATGAACTTTGCCTTCAACGGCGGCACGATCAATGATGCTGTCGGGAAAGAAGGTACGGGCAATTTCCTGACGGGGATGATGGACGAAGGTGCTGGTGACATGGATGGAAAGGCTTTCCGCGATATGCGCGACAGGTTGTCCATTTCGATCAGTTTTTCAGCTGCATCAGAAAATTTTTACGGCAGCCTCTACACACTTTCAAAAAACCGCGACGCTGCCTTCAACCTGCTGACCAAGGCGGTGACCGCGCCCCGGTTCGAGGCCGAACCACTGGACCGCATGCGCAAGTTCTATTTGCAGCAAGCTGCGGATGCGCTGAAGGATCCGGGCACCATTGCATCGCTGGCCTGGACCGATACAGCTTTTCCCAATCACCCCTATAGTCGCAGATCATCTGGTACGATCGACACATTGGGCAAGATTTCGGCAGATGATTTGCGGCTGTTCCACAAGACAGTTTTCACCCGCAACAAACTCAAGATTGCCGTCGTCGGCGATATTGATGCCAAGACATTGGGCCTCGAATTGGACAGGATTTTTGGATCGTTACCTGACACGCCTGTGCCGGATGTGGTTCCAGCCGTGGACGTAAAAACCGGTTTGGACCTGAAAGTCATTGACTATGACTCGCCCCAGTCGATTGTAATCTTCGGCGGCAAGGGAACGCCGCAGGCAGAAAAAAAGGATTATCCCGCATATATCCTGTCGGAGATTGTTGGCGGCGGCGCATCCTTTGCGCGCCTGACCCGCGAGGTGCGTGAAAAGCGCGGGCTGACCTATGGCACCAGTTTTTCCCTGAACAACTTCAACAAGGCGGGCTACTCCTTTGGCTATCTTACAACTGCCAATGAGACGGCAGCCGAAGCCATCAAGGTGACCAAGGAAGTTTTGCAAGACATCGCCGACAAGGGACCGACACCAGAAGAAATGACCTTGGCCAAAACCTATATCACCGGTTCCTATGCCATGCGCTTCACCTCAAACAGCGCCATCGCCTCCACCCTGCTCGCCCAACAGCTTTATGGCTATCCCATCAACCAGACCAACATCCGCAATGACAAGGTCAATGCGGTGACGATTGATCAAGTGAAGGATCAGGCGAAGAAGCTGTTGCAAGTGGATCAGTTGAATATTGTGGTGATTGGAAAACCCGTGGGATTGGGAAAGTAGCAGTCAACAGTTGCTCCAGGTTGAAGGGACCTCATGCCCCTTCGCCCAAGTAGGCTACGGCGCACACAGTCCGGCGCGTTGCGCCACCTTCTCCAACTTCGTTGGAGAAGGGACAGATTGCGCAAATTGTCCCTTCTCCACGATAGTGGAGAAGGTCCCCGAAGGGGGGATGAGGTCCCTTCGTGGCGACTAGTCAAACAGTCCCTCAATTCTCCTCGTCATCCAATCCAGCGTCCACCAGTCCATCGATACACAACCTGGTTTTCTGGTTGCTGATGATGCGCGAGCGATAGAGCATGTCGATCTGGCTGATGCGACTGCTTTCGCCGCGCAGTTTGATGGCGTTGGAACGTCCGCCTGACGGGATGATCGAACGGATTTGATAGATTTGCCGTTGGCCATTGCCAAGGCGCAAGGACAATTCTTTCAACTCGAATTCATTGCCCGAGGAACGCAAGCGAATGGCGCTGTAGCGGTCTTGCGATCTGACCACGATAGAGTCCTGGTCAATCAGGAAGCCGACATTCTTGCAACCCAGTTCCTGCCATTCTGAAGGTGGTGGCTCTGGTCGACGGGCATCCGCCAGCAACACAATGCTCACAGCTCCTTTGGGCAAGTAGGAGATTTCAACCGACTTAACCGGGCGGGGTTCCTCAAGCCGGAATACATCCGTACGCTGACCTTCTTTCAAAACCTGCCGCACCCGCACGCGTTCCTCCTCACCATCGACATAAATGATTTTAAAGGCCCGGATGTCCGCTTCACCTTGATCAATTTCAAAACGCAGGCTGCGAATCTTGCGGTCCTCGTTTTTGATGACGAAAGTACCCCGTTCGACTGTTGATGGCTCAGGCTGGTATTCGACTGTTCCCAAGGGGCGAAACTGCTCTTCGGCCAAGGCAGCAGGTGTCGCCATGACAACCGCCATCAAGGCGGTGAGACTGAGGGCAAGACGTGTGGCGCGCATGAATGTTTCCTCCAGATGATTTGATCGAAAGCTAAACGCACCAGGCCGCTTCGTCAAAACATGATTGAAGCTTGAATGCCAAATATGGGAAAACCATGACGACGACAATGATCCACTTGCGTTCCTATTATGTTCCATGATAGGACAGAGCATGGCCAAACCAACTTCCCAATTCGTCTGCCAATCCTGTGGCACCTCATCCACCAAATGGTCGGGCCGCTGCGACTGCTGTGGCGAATGGAACAGCATCATCGAGGAATCCCGTGAAGCGCCAGCTTCTGGCGCAAAAGGTCAGGCCTTGCCCAGGGGACGCCCGACGCGATTGGTCGGATTAAAGGGTGTGGATGCTGCCCCGCCCCGCATCAAGGTTGGCATGGCGGAACTTGACCGGGTGGCGGGCGGCGGTTTTGTGCCGGGCTCTGCCGTGTTGATCGGCGGTGATCCTGGCATTGGCAAATCCACATTGCTGTTGCAGGCCCTCGCATCCATGGCGCGGGCGGGGCAAAAAGTTGTTTATGTCTCGGGCGAGGAAGCCATTGCCCAAATCCGCCTGCGGGCTGAGCGATTGGGCTTGAGTGATGCGCCTGTCTTGTTGGCCGCAGAAACCAACACCTCCGACATTATCGCCACCTTGAACGAAGACCAGCCGCCTGCCGTGGTGGTGATTGATTCCATACAAACCCTCTGGTCACCCGTCATCGAAGCCGCGCCCGGCACTGTGTCACAACTGAAAGCCGGCTGCGAAGCCCTGGTGCGCTATGCCAAGCAAAAAGGCACCTGCGTTCTACTCGTCGGGCATGTGACCAAGGACGGTCAGATTGCCGGGCCAAAGGTCGTGGAACATCTGGTTGATGCGGTTTTGTATTTTGAAGGCGATCGCGGCCACCAGTTTCGAATTCTCAGGGCCGTCAAAAACCGCTTCGGTGCCACCGATGAAATCGGTGTATTCGAAATGTCTGACGGCGGCTTGAAAGAAGTCACCAATCCCTCGCGATTGTTCATGGGCACATCGGAACGCCCTGCCCCCGGCACTGCGGTTTTTGCAGGCGTTGAGGGGACGAGACCGCTGCTGGTGGAAATTCAGGCTTTGGTAGCACCTTCGCCACTGGGCACACCGCGCCGCACCACGGTGGGCTGGGATTCGAACCGCTTGTCGATGATTCTCGCCGTACTGGAAGCGCGGGCGGGCATCAGTCTGGGCCAGCATGATGTTTATCTCAATGTGGCAGGTGGCTTGCGACTCAAGGAAACCGCCGTCGACCTGGCCGTGGCCGCCGCCATTCTGGGCTCCATGTCCGACACCATCATTCCCCATGGCACAGTGCTGTTCGGCGAAATCGCGCTTTCAGGCGCCATTCGTCCCGTGGGGCAAAGTGAAGCGCGGTTGAAAGAGGCCCAAAAGCTCGGACTCACCGATGCCGTCATTGCAGAATCGGGCGAAATACCGGGGGCCAAGGGCTTGAACATCCGCAAATTGGAAAATGTGGCAGACCTTGTGGCCTGGGTGGCGTCGAGGTCGAAGGGACTGCGGCGTATTGCTTGAAGATTTTGAGCGTTGCCAAGAAAGGGACCTCATCCGCCCTTCGGGCACCTTCTCCACCAAGGGGTGGAGAAGGGACAGGTCTCACATTTTGTCCCTTCTCCATGCCTTCATGGAGAAGGTGGCGCAACGCGCCGGATGAGGTCCTTTCACCACCTGCGACAACAGCCATCCACACCCCTGCAATCAAGACGCTGGAAGCCAAGGCTGTTCCTGCCTATAAGGGGTCGATCAACCAGTCCGGAATCCGCAATGCCCTTCCAAATCCTCGATTTCATCCTGCTCGGCATCATGCTGATTTCAGGTGTTCTTGCCCTCAGCCGGGGTTTTACCCGCGAAGTCCTTTCATTGGTGTCGTGGGGGGCCGCTGCTGTGGCCGCCTATTTCGCCATCCAGCAGCCACAAGCCCTGGCCTTTGTCGAACCCTATTTCGACAAGCCCATTCTGGCCAAGATTGCTGTCGGTGCCGCCGCCTTCATCGTTGTGCTGATTGTGGTTTCCATCATTTCGGTGAAAATCTCCGACCGGGTTGTCGATTCCGCCGTCGGGGCTTTTGACCGCACGTTGGGTTTCATTTACGGTCTGGCCCGTGGCCTCGTGCTGGTGGCCATTGCCTTTATGCTTTATGGCTGGGTCAGCCCGCCTGAAAAGCAGGAAGACTGGATCCGCAATGCCCAGAGCCTGCCGCTCATCCGCAGCGTCAGTGATGTGCTGGTGGGTTTGATGCCGCCGGATGTGCGCGAGACGTTGGAAAAATCCGCCACTATCGGCAGCGCTGACGGCAAGGAAGCACCGCCTGCTGCCAATGGCGATGGCACCGGCTATAACAATGGCCAGACCCAGGGTCTCGACAATCTCGTCGATGGCGTCAAACCGGCGGAACCTCAATGAAGAGCACAGATGATTTCGATCTGGACGGCGACACGCTGCGTGAGGAATGCGGCGTGTTTGGCATTTTTGGCCACCCCGATGCCGCAGCCCTCACCGCCCTTGGCTTGCATGCCCTGCAGCACCGGGGCCAGGAAGCCGCTGGCATCGTTTCCTACAACGAAGGCCGCTTCCATTCGGAACGTCGCATGGGACTGGTCGGTGACCACTTCTCCTCTGCCAAAACCATTGACCGCCTGAAGGGCCAGTCGGCCCTTGGCCATGTGCGTTATTCCACCACGGGCGAAACCATTTTGCGCAATGTGCAGCCGCTGTTTGCCGAATTGGCGGAAAGCGGTTTTGCCGTGGCCCACAACGGCAATCTAACCAACGGCCTGACGCTGCGCCGCAACCTGATTGCCCAAGGGGCCATTTGCCAATCCACCTCTGACACTGAAGTCATCCTGCATCTCGTGGCCCGCTCCACCAAAGCAAAACTGGTCGACCGTTACATCGAGGCGCTGCGACATCTTGAAGGGGCCTATGCCCTCGTCTGCCTGACCAACAAAAAATTGATGGGTGCGAGAGACCCTCTCGGCATCCGCCCCCTGATGCTGGGTGAGTTGAATGGTGCCTATATCCTGTGCTCGGAAACCTGTGCGCTTGACATCATCGGCGCAAAATTTGTCCGCGAAATCGAGAACGGCGAAGTGGTGGTGATTTCGGAAGATGGCATAGAAAGCCATTGGCCCTTCCCGCGTCAAACACCACGCCCCTGCATCTTTGAATATATCTATTTCTCGCGACCCGATTCCATTCTTGGCGGGCGCTCAGTCTATGATGTGCGCAAACTTATGGGCCGCCAGTTGGCGCTGGAAAGTCCAGCCGACGTGGACGTGGTTGTGCCCATCCCTGACTCCGGTGTTCCAGCAGCCCTTGGCTATGCCAATACACTGAACGTGCCGTTTGAACTTGGCATTATCCGCAACCACTATGTCGGTCGCACCTTTATTGAACCCACACAGACCATCCGTTCCCTCGGCGTGAAACTGAAACACAATGCCAATCGCGCTGTGGTCAAGGGCAAGCGCATCGTGCTGGTTGATGACAGCGTGGTGCGCGGCACAACCTCGGTGAAAATTGTCCAGATGATGTATGAGGCTGGCGCCACTGAAGTGCATATGCGGATTGCCAGTCCGCCCATCAAGCATCCGGATTTTTATGGCATCGATACGCCGGAACAAACGGCCTTGCTCGCCGCCACCCACTCGCTGGAAGAGATGCGGCAATTCATCGGCGTCACCTCGCTTGCCTTTCTTTCGGTGGACGGTGTCTATCGTTCAATGGGTTATGAGGGCCGCAACAATGCGGCACCGCAATTCACCGATCATTGTTTTACAGGTGAATATCCCACACATCTCACCGACCTGGTTGGTGAAAGTGCCAAACAGAAATTCGGGCTTCTGGCTGAGGCCGGTTGAGGTGACCAGGCGGCTTTCAGGAAAAGTGGCGCTGGTCACTGGTGCCTCGCGTGGTATCGGGTTTGCGACGGCTTTGCACCTGGCCCGCGAAGGGGCCCATGTGGTAGCAACTGCCCGCACCAAGGCCGGGCTGGAAGAACTCGATGACGCCATCAAGGCGGTGGGCAGCTCTGCAACGCTGGTGCCCATGGACTTGGCTGATATGCCCGCCATTGACCGCTTGGGGGCGGCGATTTTTGAGCGCTGGCAACGGCTGGATGTTTTGATTGGCAATGCCGGAACCTTGGGTAAGCTTACGCCCATTGCCCATGTTGATCCCAAACTATGGGACGATTCCCTGGCGCTGAATCTCACCAGCAATTTCCGCCTGATCCGTTCCATGGATGCCTTGTTGCAAGCCGCCCCCCATGGCCGCGCTGTGTTCGTGACATCAGGACTGGCCACCAAGTGCTGGCCCTTCTGGGGCGCTTATTCCGTTGGAAAAGCCGCCCTGGAAGCCCTGGTCAAAACCTATGCCGGAGAAATTGCCACCACCAAAATCCGCGCCAACCTCTTCAGCCCTGGTGCCACCCGCACCAAAATGCGTGCCACTGCCATGCCGGGTGAGGACCCTGAAACCTTGCCAACGCCCGAACAGGTGGCAGCGCAAATCCTGCCGATGTGCATGGAAGATTTTACCGACAATGGCGGGGTATGGAAATACGACGCCAAGGGACTTTTTAAACAGGGCTGAAACACAGGCCCTCATGCCCCTTCGCCCAAGTGGGCTACGGCGCACACAGTCCGTCACAGGCTTCGCCCGCGCCACCTTCTCCCGCAAGCGGGAGAAGTGAATTGTCTTCACCTCTCCCGCTTGCGGGCAGGGCTATCGCATATGGCCAAAGGGACCTCAACCGTCTCGGGCGTCGCCCGATCCACCATCTCCAACTTCGTTGGAGAAGGGTCAATATGTTGGGTTTTGTCCCTTATCCACCTTAGTGGAGGAGGTGCCCC
>JANONM010000516.1:0-1843 GCA_031420855.1 Hyphomicrobiales bacterium | reverse complement strand
AGCTACCAAAACCGTTAATTGGGCCATGGATGGTCGCAAGACCTATCGCTTCACTGTAAAGTGGGGAGCCGAAACGACAACTGACGATCTGGAAGGGGAAATCACCCACACGACCAGTAATGTTGCATCGCAGCATGAGATTGCAGCAATTCTCCCGCAGTTCATTGGTGCAGTGCAACAAAAGCCGCCAAGTTATTCTGCCATCAAGGTTTCGGGCGAACGGGCCTATGATTTGGCACGGGCGGGAACGGTTGTAGATTTACCAGCCCGAACAGTTAATATCGAGTCGCTACATATTGAAAGACACGACGAATCCGGCTCTACTACGTTTATTGTGCACTGCGGTAAAGGCACCTATGTACGGTCCCTCGGCCGGGATATGGGCCGCGCCCTCGGCTGTCTTGGGCACATCACATTGCTGCGCCGTCTGGCCGTCGGGCCTTTTTCGGAAAAGGATGCGATTTCGCTGGAAATGCTGGAGGAATTGCGCAATAAGCCGCCCAGCGAAAACAGCCTCAGCGGCATCCTTCGCCCCCTCTCGACCGTGCTGGACGGCATCCCTGCACTGGCCGTGATGGACCCGGAAGCCGCGCGACTCAAACAAGGCCAAAGAGTTTCTCTTGCAGACTTGGGGGTTTTGTTACCGGAAAGCGCAAGCATTCCCGATGCGGAGGCGGTTTTGGTCACGCATATGAACAAGCCCCTTGGGCTTTTTCGAATTGAAAACGGCGTGCTCAAAGCCATCAGACTGTTCAATCTATAGATGCACGGAGAATATCATGACCATGACGCCTGAGCGCAAGATTGCGCTGGTGAAAGAATTTGCCACGACCCCAAATGATTCTGGTTCGCCTGAAGTCCAGGTGGCTCTGCTTACCGAGCGGATCACCTATCTGACGGATCACTTCAAAACCCACAAAAAGGATAATCACTCGCGCCGCGGTCTGCTGCGCATGGTGGCAACGCGGCGTTCGCTGCTCGACTATCTGAAAAGCAAGGATGAAAGCCGTTATCAGACCCTGATCAAGCGTCTGGAAATCCGCCGTTAATCGAGGTCCCTCATCCGGCCCCCGGAACAAGTCCGAGGGCCACCTTCTCCCATTTGCAAGGGCAAACGGGAGAAGGCAGATTGATTGGCCTTCTCCCGTCCTTTGAACGCGAGAAGGTGCCCGAAGGGCGGATGAGGGAAATTCATACACAAATATGAGCGGGCGGATCACCGAAATTCCGTCCGCGTCCCCGCATCCGATATAGGCAATAGGGTCTACATCAGCTGGTCCAAAGGGGATGCCGTCCAAACGTTGGTGAACACAGCGGCGGCGAAGGACATCTGCTTGTTCCGGCAAAGTTGAAGACTTTGCCGACAAGCACAACAAAGAAAGAGATACTACATGTTCAACATTGACGTTGAAGAAATCCAATGGGCTGGCCAAACGCTTCGCATGGAAACCGGCCGCGTGGCCCGCCAAGCCGATGGCGCCATCATGCTGTCGATCGGTGAAACCACCGTTCTCGCCACTGCCGTGGCCGCCCGCGCTGAAAAACCCGGCATCGACTTTTTCCCGCTCACCGTAAATTACCAGGAAAAGACCTATGCCGCGGGCAAGATCCCCGGTGGCTATTTCAAGCGTGAGGCTCGTCCGTCAGAACGTGAAACATTGATCTCGCGTTTGATCGACCGCCCGATCCGCCCGTTGTTCCCCGATGGTTTCCGTATTGAAACGCAGGTTGTGGCCACAGTCATATCTTACGATCTCGAAAACGATACCGACATTGCAGCGCTGGTTGCAGCGTCCGCCGCCTTGACGATCTCCGGCATTCCCTTCATGGGCCCGGTGGGTGC
>JANONM010000515.1:0-10817 GCA_031420855.1 Hyphomicrobiales bacterium | reverse complement strand
GCGTAAAATTATGTGACATGATGCAACCTGGAAAACGAATAGAGGGGGATGGCGAAAGGGCAAGGAAATTTGTCCCTTGTGAAACGGGTTATCCTCGTCGTGGCAGCTGCATATCGTTGTTCATCGTGATGCGCTCCTAGCTCCGCACAATTAACCCGTCAAGCACGGTGTCAGTTCGTTCACCAATCGAGTGAAGGTTCAGACCCAGAGACCAACTCCTCAATGCGTCGGCGCGAACCACGATCAACGATATCAGGCAAGGTGTCAGCAGCGAAAAATTCTGCCCCGGCAATTTCAAGGTTAGACTTGAAGGGACGCTGTTCAAATTTTCTGCAGACGTAAAACAACAGGTGATCGCCAGGGAAACTATTATGATTGGAGTGAATGCCGCGAAACTCCAATGCACCTTCTGGAACAACTGCTGCTTCTTCGTCCAGTTCACGCAAGGCAGCCGCCAAGCATGTTTCACCTCTTTCCACACCACCTCCGGGCAAAATCCAGCCTTTGAGATAGGTAGGCTTTACCAGCAGAAACCTTTGACGGTCATCAATCACGGCGACCCTTGAACCCAGTGTCATCCCCCGGGTCAGCCTCAGCACTGGCTTGGTCACTGCAAGCCGCAACTTCGTCATCATGCTGCGCTCGGTCTTCTGCGTTTCAGCTTCGATTTTCCTGATGCTTGTATCGGTCATCTATCAGTCCTATGGGAGTGCGGATTCCAGTCGAAGACTTTTCTGCCAGATGTGGCAAAATATCAAAACATTTTTTCATTGCAGAAAAACATGAGCAAGATAACCATCAAACCCGTAACCGACAAGCAGGGCCTCAAGGATTTCTTGCAAGTGCCCCACGTGGTCTACGCCGAAGATCGCAATTGGATCGCCCCGCTGTTTCTCGAACGCATGGACCATTTGAACCGCAGGAAGAACCCCTATTTCCAACATGCTGAAGTACAATTGTTTGTCGCCTATGAAGACGCAAAACCCGTCGGCCGCATATCCGCCCAGGACGACCAATTGCGACTTGAAATCCACAACGATAACAATGGCATGTTTGGATTTCTTGACGCAGTTGATGAACCCCGGATTTTTGAAGCACTGACTGTTGCTGCTCGAGATTGGCTACAAGCCCGCGGACGCAGCGGCATGCTGGGGCCCTTCAATTTTTCCATCAATGATGAAATGGGATTGTTGATCGATGGCTTCGACACACCGCCCAACATGATGATGTCGCATGGGGCACGTCATGCGGCAGGAAGACTTGAAGATCTCGGCTTCACCAAGGCCAAGGATGTCATCGCCTATCACTACGTGTTCGGCGATCAACCCGCCGCTTTGCAGAAGATCAGAAAGCGCATCCAGGCCAACAGCAATTTTTCCATCCGCCCAATCAAATTGAAGGACATGAAAAACGAAATCCGTTTGATCCGCGATATCTTCAACGATGCCTGGTCCAGCAACTGGGGATTTGTGCCGTGGACCGAAGCTGAGTTGGACAAGCTGGGCAATGATCTCAAGCTTCTGGTCAACAACAACTATGGCTACATTGCGAGTTACAAAGGCGAGGCTGCCGCCTTCGTCGTGACCTTGCCCAACCTGAATGAGTACATCGCCGGCATGAACGGCAGGTTGCTGCCTTTCAATTGGGCCAGGCTGGCAGTCAAGGTATTGCGCAAGAAACCAACATCCTATCGCATGCCGCTGATGGGTGTACGGCGCAAGTTCCACAACACACTTGCGGGATCGGCCCTTTCCACTTTGGTCATCGACGAGGCCCGCAGCTACCATCAGTCGCGTGGCGGAAAGACCGGAGAATTGTCGTGGATTCTGGAAGACAATTTGCCCGTTCGCAAACTCATCGAAACCTCTGGCGCCACGCCATATAAAACTTATCGCATCTACAGGAAAATTTTCTGATGCAGCATGGCACATGGCGGACCGTTATCCTGGCCGCTGGCCGTGGGCCCAACGACCCCATGGCAGAGGCCTTTGGCATTGCCCACAAATGCGCCTTGCCGATTGCCGGAAAACCCATGTTGGCCTGGGTCATCGAAGCGCTTGCGGGGGCTGATCTGCAAACGCCTTTTGTTGTTTCAATTGATGACAGGAGCGCTGCCATTGTGGCGGCTGGCAGCTCGTCATCACTTTTGCAAATATTGCCATCAGGCCCTTCTGCGCCAGCCTCGGCCATTGATGCAATTTTGGACATTGGCACTTATCCTGTTCTCATCACCACGGGCGATCACCCCCTGCTGACACCCTCAATAATTCAGCATTTTCTTGATGCAGCAGAAGCAAACGGCGCAGATGTGCTGGCAGGTCTGGCAACCCGGGAAACCATCGACGCCAGCTACCCTGAAACCAGGCGAACCTATTTCAATCTGGGTGGCACGCGGGTTTCAGGCTGCAATCTGTTCGCGGTGATGAATGCACGGGGATTGCGCATGCTGGAGGCTTGGCAGGAACTGGAAAAAAACCGCAAGAAGCCCTGGAAACTGGTGGCGGCCTTTGGCGTGGCACCCCTCTTCCATTTCATCGCAGGCAGCCTCACCCCCGACCGGGCATTCAGTTTGATGTCCAAAAAACTTGGCATCAAGGTGGCCCCGGTGTTCATGCCGTTTGCCGAAGCCGCCATCGATGTCGACAAGCCATCCGACCACCAATTGGCCGAACAAATCTTGCAACGCCGCTCAGCCCCAGCTTGAAACCAGCAGCCTGGCCTGCTGCAAATCCACCGGAAAATCCACCTCGGCCCAACGCAGGCCGGTGATGGAAATGGTTGAGACGTGCATTTTCTTGGCCAATGAACCGACGGCTGACGGAAACCAGCGCCGCAGTCCCGTGGGATCGCGCATCGCCAGCTCAAGTTCATGGCGATAGGCCTGGATACCTTCGCCGCGAAACAGATAAAATCCAATGGCTTCGGCATCCACCGTATCAACCGGCAGGGTCTTGCCGATTTCAGTCAGGCGTACACCGTCCAGCATGACTTTCATGTCATCAGCATCAAAACTGTCTTTTTTGTTGATCGCTACAGATACGGGCACGACAGGTGCTGCAAGCAATTTGGCGACGAGATTACCTTGAAAAACATTGTCGCCATTCACCTGGATGAAATCCCGGTCCATGGCTTCGCGGGCCAGCCAACAGCTCGCAAGATTGTCGGCCACCGCATAAAATGGATTGAAAACGGTTGCGATTGATACATTGAGTTTGTTGGCAATCACGGCCAACGCCTGCTCCATTCGCTCAGCCCCATAGCCCGTGATGACCACAAAGTCTTTCAGCCCATTGGCAGCAAAGGCTTCAATCTGCCTGTGCACCAGCGACTTTCCGCCAATATCCAGAAGCGCCTTTGGAACTTCTGCCGTCAGCGGCAATAGCCGCTTGCCTTGGCCTGCGGCCAAAATGATTACGCGCACGATGCTTGAATCCGATAGGGAGTGAAGACTAGAAGACGGCTCATTCGCACCCGATTCACTTGAAGTCAACGGAAGACCAAAGCCCTTGTCATTTGCCCTCGCCCACCTCTCAGACGTGCATTTGGGCCCGTTGCCACAAGGATCGATATTTGGCCATTTCTCTGGAAAGCGGCTGATCGGTGCCTTGTCCTGGCATTTGAAGCGAAAGCACCTGCATCAGCCACTGGTCGACAACGCCATACGGGACAGTATTTTGGCGGCGAGGCCCGACCATGTGGCTTTCACCGGAGATCTGCTCAACATCGCGGGTTGGAACGAGTTTCCCCCTGCTGCGGCCTGGCTGAAGTCCTTGGGTTCAACAACCCAACTCTCCATGACCCCGGGCAACCACGATGCCTATGTGCATGTGCCGGAAGAAAAAGGTTTGGCGAATTTCGCGCCATGGATGCAAAGCGACAAAGCTGCCGATGGTATTGCATTTCCATTTGTCCGGTTGCGGCGGAATGTCGCCATCATCGGTGCCAACAGCGCCTCCCCTCAATCTTACCGAAAAGCGGGTGGCACATTGGGTTCAACGCAGCTTCGCGATATTTCCAATCAGCTGGATATGCTGGGGCAACAAGGTTTTTTCCGTGTACTGATGATCCATCATCCACCCCTGCCGGGCCTTGCCAAGGATCGCAAGGCTTTGACCGATGCAGCGGCATTGCAGGAAATTCTGGTGGCCCGTGGCTGCGAACTGGTCTTGCATGGCCACAATCATGTGGCAATGGTAAATTGGTTGCAAACCAGCATTGGCCCATGCCCTGTTGTCGGCGTGCCTTCAGCTTCCATGGCAGGTAATGCAAAACACCAATCTGCGGCATGGAACCTCTACAACATCCGGCGACATCAGAATCGCTGGCAAGTGGAAATGACCATCCATCAATGGAATCACCTGACTGCAAAAGTGGAAACCCGAAATTCCGCCATGCTTTCGCCCGCTTGAATGGCCAAATGGCGGTGATGAAACTTGTTCCAGAGCTTGTAGACGACGGCGCGGGACCCGTCTAAACCAACACCTCAACCATCCCATACGGCAAACCATTGCTCAGCACGCTCGACCGATATGTCTTGAAACAAGTCACATTGCCCCTGGTCTCGACCATGGCCATTGGCTTGCTCATGCTCTTGGCCGAACGCCTGGTCCGCTTGCTGGACATCACCTTGGGCAAGAAGAATTCGTTCGGCGTCATCTTCGAAATGTTGACCTATCTGGTGCCCCATTACCTCGGTACCGCTGTGCCCGCCGCGCTGTTTCTGGGCCTGCTGTTTGGCTTCAACAAGCTTTCGAAAAACCACGAGATTGACGCCATGATGGCATCGGGCGTCGGGCTGCACCAACTGCTGCGACCAGCCCTGTTGCTGACAGTGTTGTTCAGTCTTGCATCACTCGCAATCTTCGGCTGGCTCCAGCCCTACACACGTTATGCCTATCGTTCCGTGTTGTTTGATGTGAAAAACGTCGATGCCTTTTATTTGGCGGAAGAAGGCGTTTTCATGCAGGCTGGCACCCGCACTTTCATTCTGGACAACCTCAACCGGGAAACCAACACCTTCGAGCATATTTTCATTTTTGACTATGAAGGGCCAGGGGGTGCGCAAACCTACACGGCGGCCCGTGGCATTCTCGTTCCTGTGAAGGGTCAGCTGCGGCCAGTGTTGCGACTGGAAAACGGTTATCGACTTTCACTGGATCGCTGGCCCACCATTGACAGTGCTGCACCTCCTCCACCTGCCACGATTGCCGAGTTCGAAACCACCGACACACCACTTGGCAAAGTTGCCAAGGACCTGTTCCGCCCGCGTGGCAATGATGAACGCGAACTCACGCTGCCCGAGATTTATGCCAGCATGAGCGCACCGCCAAAAGGTACAACAGCAAACGCCATGTGGGCGGAATTCCATCGCCGCATCATCAATATCATCGCCATGTTGATCCTGCCGGTTCTGGCCATTCCCTTTGCCGTGGGACAAGCCCGCAGCCCCAGTGGCTACCGCATTGCCATCGCCATGCTGTTGCTGGTGGCCTTTCATGAAATCCTTGAACAGGGCGCCGTGGTCACCAAAACCAGTGGCTTGACGCCGTGGCTTTCCATGTGGACTCCCATGGCCCTGCTGACGGCCTTTTCAATCTGGCAGTTTTACCAAAAGGCCTTTCGAATTCCGGGCAACGGCATGGATGTGTGGATTGGGCCCTTGCATGACAAACTGAAAAGCCTGTTCAGTTGGTTCTGGAAAAAGCTGTCGCGGAGCATGTCGGCATGAACCGTATTGGCCGCATGATCAGCCGCATGATTTTTCTGCGTTTCCTGGCCATATTGCTCGGCCTCACATTGTTTGTGCTGACATTGGAATTTGTGACCTACATCAATGAAATTCTCGCCCTCGAATCTGGTGGCAGCATCGCCTTTAAATATTTCGCGGTCCGGGCACCCGGCACACTTGCAACTTTTCTTCCCATGAGCCTGCTTTTGGCATTGTTGCTCACCATCACCGAACTGAGTTACCGAAACGAACTCACGGCCATCTGGTCCATGGGGGTTTCACCCTTTGGTTTTATCCTGATGTTGACGCCACTGGTTTTGATGATCGGTGCCTTGCATTTCGTCATCGTGGATCGGCTGGTACCCGCTGCAGCCCCGCAATTGCGCGCCTGGGGCATTGCGGATTATGGCGAAAAGAAACTGAAAATCGGCGAACGCGATCCCATTTGGTTGCGCTCAGGCACAGATATCATGCGGGCCGCCTCCGCCAGCCCTGATTCGCGACGTCTGGCCGATGTGGTGATTTTTCGCCGTGATGCCGAAGGCCAATTGCTGGAACAGGTTTTTGCCGCAGCAGCTTCATTGGATGAAACCGGCTGGACCCTGCAGAACACCACGACCTATTATGCCGACAACCGCCCGCCAACCCAAGCCACCAACAAACTTTATCAAGGCACGGCACGACCAGCCGAAGCAGGCTATCGTTCAGGCGATCCCGAAGAAATGAATTTGGGCGAGTTGTCCTATTTCGTCGACAACGGCGGCTTCGGCATCCGTCCCACCCACGTCTACCAAACCTGGTGGCACAAGCGGATCACGCCGTTTTTCATTTCGCTTGTCATGTTGGCGCTGTGTGTACCCTTGGGCGTGAAATTCAGGCGCGGCGGTGGCCTTGGAAAACTCTTTGCCTTCGGCGTTGGCCTTGGTTTTGGCTTCTTTGTGCTGGATGGCATTGCCATGTCTTTAGGCGAGTTGGGTATCGTTACGCCATGGCTGGCGGCATGGCTGCCGGTCATGGTATTCGGCTTGTTTGCCTTCTATCTCATCAGCAAATCAGAACGGATATAGTTTCGAAAGTGGCCACCAAAGCAAAAAAACCTGCCCGCAAAAAGGCAGTCAAAGCCCCCAAGATTGCAAATGAGGTTTTGCTGCCGGAACCTGTCGTGGAACCAGTCCAAGAGACCGTTGAGATCGCAGCCAGTCCAGATCCTGTTGCCAAGGCTGCACCAAAGCTCAAGTCGCTGGCCGCCGAACTGGCCGTGCCGCGTGATATAAAAGCCTATCAACTCGCCCTGTGTTTTGTGGGATCAAGTGACCATCGACTGTTTGGCTTGAGTTGCCAGGATCGATTGCGCCGACAATTTGCCAAAGGCGGACTGACCGAAGAGATTTCGCAAGAGGCTTTGGCTGGTCATCGTGGCCCCGTGCTGCTGGTGCGCTCCGATGCCTTGATCGACCAGCCCCTGATTGATGTGCTTCTGAAAAAGCCAAACCTCGCGCTGACCACGGAAGAATCCGCTGGGGAAACCATGGGCAGAAAAATAGTTGCCGCCAACTTGCGCGCCGATGATGCCATGGCTTTTGCCAGCGCTGTGGAAAACAATGCAAGCTTCAAAAGATTTGGCGTGGTCAACCGCGCCCCCGGCGAACTGGAAGCCAATTTCTGGAAGGCGCTCCGCAAACGTGAAACACCCTATGCCTTGGTTGTCAGTGCCGAAAACCTTGAAGCCAGCGAATGGCGCATGTTCATGGGAACTTACAAAGGCGCTACTGATCTTGTAACAAAGCATGTGTGGCCCCGTCCCGCCTTTGCTGTCACGCGCTGGCTTGCACCTAGAGGCATCACGCCGAACATGGTGACAACCGTGGGGGCGATCATGACCGTGCTGGCTTTTGTCCTGTTCCTCTATGGCCAATTTGCCTGGGGACTCGCTGCCGCCTGGGCCATGACATTTCTCGATACCGTCGATGGCAAATTGGCCCGCACCACACTCACCTCAAGCAAATGGGGCGATGTCTTTGATCATGGCATCGTTCTGGTCCATCCGCCCTTCTGGTATGCCGCATGGGCGCTGGGACTATCAGCCTGGGGCATCAGTTGGAGCGCCACCCTGTTCTGGTGGATACTCGCCGTCATTCTCGGCGGCTATGTGGTGCAACGGCTGATGGAAGGCATTTCGATCAAATGGCTCGGCCTTGAAATTCACATCTGGCGCAGAATCGACACTTATTTTCGGCAAATCACGGCGCGGCGAAATCCAAACCTCATTTTGCTGACAATCAGTTTGCTGGCCGGAAAACCTGACTGGGGATTGATCGCCGTTGCCGCATGGACCGCCATTTGCCTGGTGTTGCATGGGGCGCAGCTTATGCAGGCCCTTGCAACCAAAAACAAAACCGGACCACTCGAATCCTGGATGACCAAGCCGTGAACAAAATTGGCGTGATCATCAACCCAAGTTCTGGCCGGGGACGCGGCAAGGGATTGGCGTTGGCTGAAATGCTGAAAGCATCGCCTTCGGTTGATGTTGTCGTGCTTGGCAAGTTCCCGGAAATCTATCCGGCACTCGAACGGTTTGCGGCGCAAGGCGTGACTGAACTTTTCATCAGCTCTGGCGATGGCACGGTGCAAGCCATCCAGACCTGGCTGGCAGAATCCAAAGCATTCGCCATGTTGCCAAGGCTCTGCCTGTTGCCCCATGGCACCACCAACATGACCGCCGCCGACCTGGGTTTCAAACGGCGCAACATCAGTGAACAAGCCGCTTTTATTGCTTACCCTACACCCCAGGAAACCATAGAACGGCATACGGTCCGCGTTGCCAATCCCGCCCATGGCAAGCCGCAACATGGCATGTTTTTTGGCACAGGTGCCGTTTCGGAAGCCACCAGGTATTGTCAGACTGCTTTCAACGATAAAGGTGTCGGCGGCAATTGGGCAACTTTTGCGACATTGGCAACAGTACTGTCAAAAAGTCTTTTTTTCAAACCCAACTCCGGTGATCCCAACCGCTTTGATCGACCCTACCCCATCACCGTGAAGATCAATGACCAGATGCTTTGCCAGGGTGACCAACTCATGATGCTGGCAACGACATTGAACAGGCTTATCTTGGGTGCCAAGCCTTTCTGGGGCGGCAGTGAAGGTGGACCCCTGCGCGTGACCACCATGCCCTATCCCATTCCCTCCATCCCGCGCTGGATCGTCCCAAGCCTCTACGGCAGTGAAACACGCAGACCCCCGCCGGGTGCCCTCAGCCGCGTTTGCACGGCTTGCGATGTGACAACCGTAACAAGCTTTGTGATGGATGGCGAATTCCATGACGCTCCGAAAGATGATCCCTTGCGCCTCGAAACCGGCGCACTGTTCCGTTACATCACCGCATGAGAACGGCATTTGTCGATCACCTCCGTCGCACCACGGCTGTTCCCGTGCATCCCGCAATTGTCGAGATAGCCGACAGTCTTCGCCAAAAACATCCCGGTGCCTGTGCCATCATCGCCTATGGTTCGACTTTGCGCGATTCATCGCCGCATGAATCGCTGATTGATCTTTATGTGTTGACGCAATCCTGGCGCGATGTTGCCACCAATCCACTGGCCCGCTGGGGGTGTCGGCTGGTGCCACCCAATGTTTACTACGCTGAATGCACTGTTGAGCCTGAAACTTACCGGGCAAAATATGCCGTGTTGCCTCTGGCGCAATTCACCAAAAAACTTTCCGTCGAAACGGGCAATCCCTATTTCTGGGCGCGGTTCTGCCAGCCTGCACGCATTGTCTGGACACACGATGACGCCGCAGGATTGGCGGTGCTTGAAGCTCTGCAAACAGCAACTGCGACATCGTATCGGCATGCAAAAGGCCTGGCTCCCAAAGGTGATTTCAAGGCCCAATGGATTGCGCTGTTTCAAAACACCTACCGAACAGAACTTCGACCGGAGTCTGCTGAACGCGCCCGCCTGATTGTCGATGCTGATGTTCAGCACTACGATTTGGCATCAGGATTATTGTCCGCCGAGCCAGCCGTGCTCCACAATTGGAAACGCAAACGCTGGCATGGAAAATCCCTGTCTGTGCTGCGGCTGGTCAAGGCCGCGTTCACCTTTCAGGGCGGTGCTGATTACATCGCCTGGAAAATCAAACGCCACTCAGGCGTTGAGATCAAGCTAAGCAACTTCCAGCGCCGCCACCCGCTAATTGCAGCGGTAATGCTGCTGCCCGCGCTGTTGCGCAAAGGTGCGGTGCGGTAGGGGACAAAGGGACCTCATCCGCCCCGTTGGGGCACCTTCTCCACGAAGGCGTGGAGAAGGGACATTTCTCACATATTGTCCCTTCTCCATCGAAGATGGAAAAGGTGGCGCGAAGCGACGGATGAGGTCCCTTTGGCTGTCCGCCGCCCTAGCCCTTCACAACCTTGCCGAACACCGCAATGATCTTGTCGATGTCGTCAAAGCTGTGGGCGGCTGAGACTGAGCAGCGTAACAGGCAAAGGCGGCTTGGGGTTCCTGGTGGCAATGCGATATTGACATAGACGCCTGCTTCCAAAATGGCATTCCACATTTTGATCGTCGACAACTCGTCGGCACAGCGCACCGACACAACCGGGCTCACCACATCGCAACCCAATTCAAATCCCAGCGCCTTGAAGCCATTGAACAGGCGTTCCGAATTGGCGCGGATGGCGTCGCGGCGCTCCGGTTCCCGCGCCAACACCTTGATGGCTTGCAGCGATGTGGCGATTGACGATGGCGAGGCTGAGGCCGTGAACAGATAGGGTCGCATGGCATAACGCAATGTTTCAAACAACGGATGATTGCCAGCCCCGAAGCCACCAATGGCACCCACACTTTTTGAAAATGTGCCGACGATGAAATCAGCTTCGTCTTCAAGACCTACCTCATCCGCAAGGCCGCGCCCATGGGGGCCCAGCACACCGAAGGAATGGGCCTCATCCACCAGCAATTGAAAGCCGTGCTTTTTTTTCACTGCAACAAAATCAGCCAGTGGCGCACGGTCCCCCAGCATGGAATAAATGCCTTCCAGCACCACCAGCTTGCCGCCCTCCTCACCCGTCGAGCGCGACAGACGC
>JANONM010000514.1:0-3655 GCA_031420855.1 Hyphomicrobiales bacterium | reverse complement strand
TGACGATGGAATTCAAGGCGTTTTATCTGGTCACAGACTTGCCATCTGCCGACTTGCAGAAACAGGCAAAAGGTCCGTGGGCGGATTATTTTACAGCGAGAGCGAAAACAAAGAAATGACTGGCAAACCCTATCGTCTGGCTGTCGGCGGCAGCCACATCGACCGCAGCAAGCGTCTGAGCTTCCAATTTGATGGTCGCGAAATATCGGGCTTTGCTGGCGATACGCTGGCATCTGCCGTTTTGGCCCAAGGTCAAAAACTGTTTGGCCGCAGCTTCAAGTATCACCGTCCGCGCGGTGTCGTCGGCTTGGGCTCCGAGGAAATGAATGCGCTGGTCGGCGTCGGCACAGGCGGCCACATGGAGCCGAATTTGCGGGCTACACAGGTTGAAGTTTTTGACGGTCTTTCCGCCCAATCGCAGAACCGCTGGCCATCGCTCAGTTTTGACGTGGGTGCCATCAACAGCAAGTTCTCGCGCTTTATTCCCGGAGGCTTTTACTACAAGACATTCATGTGGCCCCAGAGTTTCTGGAAGCATGTCTACGAGCCTTTCATCCGCCGCGCTGCCGGACTTGGCAAGGCCGCAACGGAGCCTGATCCCGATACTTACGAGCATATGCATGTCCAAGTGGACGTCTTGGTGGTGGGAGGTGGACTTGCAGGTTTGACGGCGGCAGAAGCTGCGGCTGCGTCTGGTGCACGGGTCATGCTGGTGGATGAGAATCCGGTGCTTGGCGGTATTGCCGATCTGACGGCGGGCAAAATTGGCGAGGCTTGCGTTGTTGATCACGCGTCGGCGGTAGCAACACGATTGGGCTTAAAGTCGAATGTGCATGTGCTCACCCGCACGACTGTTGTTGGCCACTACGCCCACAACTATCTCATGGCATTCGAGCGGGTCGCCGATCATGACCCTGCCCTGCTGGCAGCGGGTGCACCGCGCCATCGCCTGTGGAAAATCCGCGCCACGCAAGTCATCCTCGCAACCGGTGCCTTGGAACGGCCGATTGCCTTTGCCAACAATGACCGCCCCGGCATCATGCTGGCCTCGGCGGTTTCCGGTTTGCTGGAACGGCAAGCCATTGCCATGGGCAGCAATGGCATTGTCTTTACAAACAATGATGATGCCTATCTGACGGCGCTTGCCCTCAGGAAAGCAGGTGTTGGCATTCGTGTGGTGGATAGCCGTTCGCGTTCTGATGGGGCGCTGGTGCAGCGAGCATTGGCAGAAGGCATCGACGTGGCGTTCGGCTCCGTCATCTCAGCTGTTGAAGGTACACTGTCTGTTCGGGCTGTAAAAATCGCTGCCTATCGCAAAGGCCAGGGCCGGGTCATCAGCGAAAAGAAAGTCGATTGTGATTTCATCGCCATGTCGGGTGGCTGGAATCCGGTGCTTCACCTGTGGTGCCACAACGGCGGCAAGATCAAGTTTGATGGGGGCCTTGCAGGCTTTCGCCCTGACAAGCACAGCGACGCCATCACTGCGGTTGGTGCGGCCAACGGCACCATGACTGTCAGCGAAACGTTGGCTGAAGCCCATGCGGCTGGCGAGTCCGCAGCGCGGGCGATCAAACCAAAAGCCAAAGCTTCCAAGATCAAATTGCCTGCTGTTGAGGAGCCCAAACGTGCGGCACTCGAGCCCTTGTGGTTTGCCCCTGCGACAGGTAAATTCAACGAAGGCAACAAGCATTTCATTGATTTCCAGAATGACGTGACGGTGGCTGATCTGGAACTGGCCCAGCGTGAAGGCTATGAATCAGTCGAGCACACCAAGCGCTACACCACCTTTGGCATGGCGACGGACCAGGGCAAGACATCGAACATTAACGGTCTTGGTGTATTGTCAGAAGCCACCGGAAAAACCATTCCGGAAATTGGCATCACCACATTCCGCCCGCCCTACACGCCTTTTTCCTTCGGCTCCATTGCAGGTGCCTTGACAGGCAACTTGTTCCTGCCCATTCGCCAAACACCCATTTTCAACTGGCATGCGGAACGTGGAGCCGTATTTGAACCCGTGGGCCAATGGCGACGGGCCTATACCTATCCCGGCGTTGGCGAAGACAAGCAGGCGTCGATCACACGGGAAATCCTCAGTGTACGGAATAAAGTGGGGCTGCTGGACGCCTCGACGCTGGGCAAAATTGAAATCAAGGGACCGGACGCCGCCGCATTCCTTGATCGAATTTACACCAACATGTTCTCTACCCTGAAAGTCGGCAAGTGTCGTTATGGCCTGATGATGAACGAGTTGGGTTTTCTGACGGATGATGGCGTGACGGTTCGCTTGGCCGATGACCACTTCCTGATGCACACGACTTCTGGCGGAGCGGATCGTATTTCGGCCTGGCTCGAAGAATGGCTGCAAACGGAGTGGACCCACTACAAGGTTTTTGTCACCCCGGTCACCGAACAGTGGGCGCAGTTTGCCATCGCTGGTCCCAAGGCCCGTGACGTGTTGGCCAAGCTTGATCCTGATTTCGACCTGTCGAATGAAGCCTTCCCGCACATGAGCTTCAAGATCGGCAAGCTGGGCGGTTATCCGGTGCGGGTGTTCCGTATCAGTTTCTCCGGTGAACAATCCTATGAAGTGGCAACGCCCGCCAATCTGGGGCGTGGATTGTGGGAAGGCATTCTGTCGGCTGGCGAAGAATTTGGCATCGAACCCTACGGTACGGAAGCGCTGCATGTGTTGCGGGCCGAAAAAGGTTACATTGTTGTTGGCGATGAAACCGATGGTACAACGACACCAATTGATGTGGGCCTTGATGGATTGGTTTCAAAAAAGAAAGCAGATTTTATCGGCAAGCGGTCGCTCGAACAATCCTATCTGAAAGGGCCAAATCGCAAACAACTCGTCGGCTTGCTGACGGAAGACCCCAATGAAGTATTGCCGGATGGGGCCTACGCGGTACGTGTCGTGAAAGACAAACCGCCCATGGAAATGATTGGGCAGGTTACGTCCACCTATATGTCTCCGACACTGGGACGATCAATTGCCATGGCGCTGATTGAGAATGGCAGGTCACGCATGGGCGAAACTCTTTCATTCCCGCTGGAGGGCGGCAAAGTGGTGAGAGCGAAAATCACTGACACAGTTTTTTATGACAAGGAAGGGGTGCGTATTCATGCTTGAAGCCAAATTTGAATCGGCACTGGCCAAACGCAGCGAACCCCAAAATACGTCCGTTGCAATTCGGGAAATGGCAGAACGCGGCATGATTGATTTGCGGGGTTTTGCGACTGATCGCAAATTTATAGCGGCGGTGAAATCTGTGCTTGGATTTGACCTGCCAAAGGCTCCCCGCACTTCAGCCACGTGGGGCGATATGCGGGCTTTGTGGCTTTCACCAGACCAATGGCTGATCACTTGTTCCCGCGCCAAATCCGACGAAATTTGTGCAACACTTGTAGCAGCACTTGGGAATCTCCATTCGCTCGCGGTCAATGTTTCCGACATGCGAGCCGTCATCCGGCTTGAGGGTGAAGGGGTTCGCGAAACCGTCATGAAGGGTACATCCATTGATCTCACCGATGGCGACTATCCACCCGGCACCGTGCGCCGCATGCGCTTTGCCGAAATCGCTGCCTTGCTACATATCGTGGAGGACAACGTGATCGAGATTTATGTGTTCCGTTCCTATGCCGATTACGC
>JANONM010000513.1:0-8154 GCA_031420855.1 Hyphomicrobiales bacterium | reverse complement strand
GTGAATTGCATGTGTTGTTGCGTCACCATGGACTGCTGATTGAAATTATCGTCGATTCAAAAAGCCGGATTGGCCGGGATGACCCCGCGCATATCTCCGATGTCTGGCTCGAATCCGCCATGACAGTGATCATGGATTGCGAGGACTCGGTTGCCGCTGTTGATGCCGAAGACAAGACTCTGGTCTACCGGAATTGGCTCGGCCTGATGAAAGGCGATCTGCAGGAAGAATTGCTGAAAAGCGGCAAACCCATTGTGCGAAAACTCAACCCGGATATCGATTACTTTTCGCCTGATGGCTCGCCCCTTACCGTGCGCTGCCGCGCCCTCATGCTGGTGCGCAATGTCGGCCACCTGATGACGACGCCCGCCATATTGGATCGTGACGGAAATGAAATTCCAGAAGGCCTGATGGATGCCATGTTGACGGCGTTGATTGCCCTGCATGATATCGGCAAAAATGGTCGCCGCGCCAATTCAAAAGTCGGCTCCATGTATGTCGTGAAACCCAAGATGCATGGACCAGATGAAGTGGCCTTTGCCGTCAAAACCTTTGACCGGGTTGAAGATGTTCTGGGTTTGCCGCGCAACGCCATCAAGCTCGGCATCATGGATGAAGAGCGGCGCACAACGGTCAATCTCAAGGAATGTATCCGTGCCGCCTGCAACCGCGTGGTTTTCATCAACACCGGATTTCTGGATCGCACAGGCGATGAAATGCACACAGCAATGGAAGCGGGCCCGATGTTGCGCAAGGGCGACATGAAGCAGGCGACATGGATCAAGGCCTATGAAGACTGGAACGTCGACCAGGGACTGGCAACAGGCTTCTCTGGTGTTGCGCAAATCGGCAAGGGCATGTGGGCGATGCCTGACCTGATGGCCGACATGCTCACGCAGAAAATTGCCCATCCCAAAGCCGGTGCCAATACGGCCTGGGTGCCCTCGCCCACGGCAGCCACATTGCATGCCACGCACTATCATGCGGTCGATGTGTATAATCGCCAACAGGAACTCAAAGGACAAAAGCGGGCCAGTCTCTCCAACATTCTTTTAATTCCCGTGGTGCAACGGCCCAATTGGTCAGCAGCCGATATTCAACGGGAACTCGACAACAACGCGCAAGGCATTCTGGGCTATGTGGTGCGCTGGGTGGACCAGGGCATCGGTTGTTCGAAAGTGCCGGATATCAACAATGTCGGGCTGATGGAAGACCGGGCAACCTTGCGCATTTCAGCCCAGCACATGGCCAACTGGCTGCGCCATGGCGTGTGCAGCAAGGGCCAAGTGATTGAAACGATGCAGCGCATGGCGGGCGTGGTTGACCAGCAGAATGCGGGGGATGCCAATTACCAGCCGATGGCTCCCGATTTTAAATCCTCAATCGCCTTTCAAACCGCCTGCGATCTCGTACTGAAAGGCCTGGAACAACCCAACGGCTATACGGAACCGTTGCTTCATGCCGCGCGGCTGAAGGTGAAAGCGGCTGCGCGGCAATAGCGGGTTGGACCAAAGGGGCGGACTGTGTGCGCCGTAGCCTACTTGGGCGAAGGTGCATGAGGTCCCTTTCTCAACCCCTCGCCATCACCCTCAGCGCCGCCCCGATCGCCTTGAAACTTTCCATGGCTGGCTTGCTGTGGTGCCTCGCACGCATGTAGCTGTGGGCCAGTTGCGGCTCGCGGCGCAGCGTTGAAGCTACACCTGCCGCCAACAATTTTTCATGGAAGATCACGCCATCATCATGCAGCGGATCATGGGCGGCGACGGAGATGAAGGCGGGTGGCAGGCCAGATGCATCCTGCAAAAGGTTTGGAATTGCCTTTTCATCCCGCCAGTTTGGCGAACCTTCCGGTCCCAAAAAACTTTCGAGATAGAACTTCATCTCATCGCGGCTCAGGCACGGCGCATTGGTGTTGCGCTCGTAAGATGCTGTATGCATATCGGCTCCCAGCACCGGATAGATCAACAGCATTCCTGTGAGCTGTGGCAATCCCAAATCGCGCAAGGTAATCGCCAAGGCGGCCGACATTTGTCCGCCTGCACTGTCACCTGCCGCGATGATGCGCGTGGGATCAATGGCGTGGGCCGCTCCGCTTTCGCGAACCCAGCGCCAGACTTTCAGCGAGTCCTCAAGCTGGGCCGGATGGGGATGCTCAGGCGCCAGACGATAATCCACCAACAGCACCGCACACTGCGCCGCATCCGCCAGTTCGGCACACATGTCGTCGTGGGTTTCAGGCGAACCCAACACCCAGCCGCCCCCATGGCCATAAATCACTGCTGGAAAATTGTTGCCCTGTTTGGGATGAAACAAGCGGCAGGGCACAGCATTGGCGATGATGTCACGCGCCACAATGCCATCAGGCCTTGGACTTCGAAACGCGGCGCAAACCGCATCCCACTCCGTACGTTGTTGTGAGAGCGGCAAGTTCTCCGAACCGGCCGGTATTTTATCAAACAGCGCCTGGTTAAAGACCAGCATGCCGGGATCAAGGGGCTGATTGATGTCCGGCATGATGTTGTGCTCGTGTCATCTCCAGCGTTCAGCCAAAGCGGCGCATCCGACGATCTTGGGCAGGCTGATAGGCCATGCGGGCATGGTATTCGCAGTAAGGCGACTTGTCGCGCGGACCATGGCCACAGAAGCAGAAATCTTCATGGTTCGGATCGCCGATGGGCCATTTGCAGGTTTTGTCCGAGAGTTGCAAAATCGTAATGCGGCCGTCCTTGGCTGAATCCACCAGCCGCAAAGGTTTTGGTTCCGGCAAGGGTGCCACCCGGGGATTGTAATGGATCTGGGTTTGCGGCTTCATGGCCGTGACACCCGCTGTCGGCATGGACGGGGCGTGGTTGCGTGGTGCTGCACTGATGCCCTCCTTGGTGGGCTTGCGGCCCGCCGTACGCTGGGCTTGGGCACGGGGTGCCGTTGCCCGGCCGGCAAGATTCAAGCGATGCACTTTGCCGATAACGGCATTGCGGGTGACGCCCATGCCGAGCTTTGTGGCAATCTGGCTGGCGCTCAATCCTTCGGCCCAGAGTTTTTTCAGGGTCTCAACCCGATCCTCTGTCCATGGCATTTTGTCGGTGTTGCTGGTTGCTAAAACTTCGCTCACAGATGAATCCTTCCTTCGACACCGGGAATGGCTCTCCGCCGGTGCTCAATTTCTACGCCTGACTTGAAACACTACATCTCGTAGCTGGTGGTTCATTCACTACTATGTTGAGTGCCACACCTGCAACCAATTGAGGTCCGAATTCAGGGGTTTTCCCCAGCTTCTATTACAAAACCCCGTGGTTAATGAAAAGTTAAAGCCTTTCGCGGCCGTTTGGTCCATGCGCTGAATTGACTCAGGTGGCTAAAGCCACGAATTGACCAGTGGATAAGCTGCGTTTATAGCTTGGGTGTTGCGCGCCGGTCTCACCCATCGGCGCTTTTGGCTTTTTTGAACGGACTGAACCGATGATTGCACCTGTATTGCCAACCTATAATCGCGCCGCTGTCGCTTTCGTGCGGGGCGAAGGTGCACATGTTTATACGGAAAGCGGCGATGCCTATCTGGATTTTGGCGCCGGTGTTGCCGTGACAAGCTGTGGCCATGCCCATCCGCATCTGGTTGCAGCCCTCACGGAACAAGCCAACAAGATTTGGCACACGTCAAACATCTATCAAATGCCAGGACAAGAAAAGCTGGCGAAGCGACTGATCGACCTGACCTTCGCCGACACCATGTTCTTTTGCAATTCGGGAGCCGAGGCCCTCGAGTGTTCAATCAAGATGGCGCGGAAATACCATCACGCCAATGGCCAGCCGGAACGCAACACGATTTTAACTTTCGAAGGGGCCTTCCATGGCCGCACCCTTGCCACATTGGCAGCAGGCGGGCAGGAAAAATATCTCGAGGGTTTTGAGCCGCGCATCGGTGGCTTTGTGCAGTTGCCGTTTGGCGATCATCCCGCATTGCAAGCAGCCATCAATCCTTCGATTGCCGCCATCCTGATTGAACCCGTGCAAGGCGAAGGCGGCATCAGACCAGTGCCCACCCAATGCCTCAAGGGCTTGCGTGAGCTCTGCGACCAACATGGCATCTTGCTGATTTTCGATGAAGTGCAATGTGGCATTGGCCGCACGGGTAAACTCTTCGCCCATGAATGGGCTGGCATCACGCCCGACATCATGGCAGTGGCAAAAGGCATCGGCGGCGGCTTTCCCTTAGGCGCTTGCATGGCAACAGAATCTGCGGCGAAGGGCATGACGGCCACAACCCATGGCTCGACGTTCGGCGGCAATCCGCTGGCCACTGCCGTCGGCAACGCCGTGCTCGATGTGGTGACGGCCAATGGTTTTCTCGACAATGTGTCAAAGCAGGCCCTGCTTTTAAAGCAGCGGCTGGCTTCATTGAAAGACCTTTACCCCACGGTGATTGAAGAGGTGCGCGGCTCCGGCCTGATGATCGGCATCAAATGCAAAGTGCCAAACACGGCATTTCAGGCAGCGGCCTTGGCCGAACATCTTCTGGTGATCGGGGCTGGCGACAATGTCGTGCGCCTTTTGCCCCCCCTCATCATTGCCGAAGCTGACGTGAATGAAGCCATGGCCAAGTTGGAAAATGTCTGCCGGAAGCTTGCGTCATGACCCGGCATTTTCTTGATATCCACGCCTTGGCCAAAAATGATTTGCGGTCCATTCTTACGGCGTCAGCCAAAATGAAAGCCGCCCGACTCGGTGCACCCAAAGGCACGCGCGAACCCTCCGAACCTCTTAAAGGCAAGGTGTTGGCCATGATTTTTGAGCGGCCCTCCACCCGCACCCGCGTGTCTTTCGAAATGGCCATGAAGCAACTGGGCGGTGAAGTGATTGTGTTGTCGGCCCATGACACGCAACTGGGCCGCGGTGAAACCGTGGCTGACACGGCACGGGTTTTGTCGCGCTATGTCGACGGCATCATGATCCGCGCCGCCAACCACGCAAACCTCATGGAATTGGCGGAATACGCCAGTGTGCCAGTGATCAACGGTCTCACCAATAAAACCCATCCCTGCCAGGTGCTGGCCGATGTGTTGACGCTGGAAGAACGTCGCGGCGCATTGAACAATCAAACCGTCTCTTGGGTGGGTGATGGCAACAATGTGGCTGCCTCCTGGGTTCATGCCGTCGGCAAACTCGGTGGTGCGCTGCGGTTGGGTTGCCCGGATGAATTTGCCCTGGATGGTGATGTCATGGCATGGGCCAAAGCCCACAAAGCCAATGTGAGTGTACACAAGTCAGCCGAAGAGGCAGTAAGGCAGAGTGACTGCGTCATCACCGATGCCTGGGTTTCAATGCATGACACGGATGGCGAGCGGCGTCACAACATCCTCAAGCCCTATCAGGTCAATGAGCGTTTGATGCGCCACGCCAAACCCGATGCCCTGTTCATGCATTGCCTTCCCGCCCACCGGAACGACGAGGTGACAGACGCCGTCATCGATGGACCCCAGTCCGTTGTTCTGGACGAAGCCGAAAACCGCTTGCATGTCCAGAAAGGCATTTTGCTCCACTGCCTCGGACAGCTCTGATGCAAGACCTGGTGCTTCCCTTCGAAGTCAAACCCTTGGGTATTCGGGGCCGGGTGGTGCGGCTTGGCCCGGTGATTGACGACATTCTGTCTCGCCATGATTATCCGGCTTCGGTTTCCGGATTGTTGGCACAGTCGGTTGCCCTGGCAGCATTGCTCGGCACAACGCTGAAATTTGATGGCAAGTTCATTTTGCAAACCAAAACCGATGGTCCGGTCAATATGTTGGTGGCGGATTTTCAGGCGCCCAATGCGGTGCGCGGGGTGGCGCGTCATGTCAAATCCCAGGTTGCCGCTTTGGGTGAAACCCCTTCTGAGGTTTCCCTGCTGGGCGAAGGTTATCTGGCCATGACGGTTGATCAAGGAGCCGACATGGAGCGCTACCAAGGCATCGTCGCCTTGGGCGGTGCCCATGGCAAGGGATCCTTGGTGGATGCGGCCCACACTTATTTCCAGCAATCGGAACAAATTCCAACCCGCCTGCAATTGGCGGCTGGACCCCTGTTGATGCGCGGCGACAAAGGCCAGCACTGGCGCACCGGTGCCATCCTCATCCAGCACCTGCCGCGCGAAGGCGGCATCAAGCCCGCTGACCTGCCTCCCGGTGATGTGCCGGAAGGTGTGGATTTTGACATTCAGGAGGATGATGATTGGGTGAAAGCCAAGCTGTTGCTTGACACGGTGGAGCACCATGAATTGCTCGACCCTACCCTGTCAGCCGAAGACCTGCTGTATCGACTTTACCACGAAGATGGCGTGACGGTTTATCCCGCCATCTCCTTGAAACGACATTGCACCTGCTCTCGCGAAACCGTTTCCGACATGCTGAAAAATTTCACACCACAAGATCGCGACGACATGATCAAGGACGACGCAATCGAAGTGGTATGCGAGTTTTGCTCAACCGCCTATCGCTTCAAGCCTGCTGAATTTTCCTGACTGGCGCCTGCACGGGCGGTGAGGAGTTGAGCGGTGTCCAAAGCAAATCCGTGCTGACCACGGTTTTTCCCACCGGGAAAAGCGAGGCAATGGCAAGCTTCACATGTTGCCAGGCAAACGGAATGCCGATGATCGTCACCGCATAGCCGATGGCGGCAGCGATATGCAGGATGGCCAACCACCAGCCCGCCAAAACAAACCACACCACATTGCCAAGGGTGCCAAGCGTACCCGTGCCCAAATCCTCGCGGCCATTAAGTTCGTCGCGCGCCACAATATCATAGCCAAACGGCCAAAAGCTGAACCGGGCCAGCATAAAACAAGAACGCGCCCACGGAATACCGACAATGGTAATGGCCATGATCACCCCCGCCAAACACCAAGCCAAACCAGCAATAACGCCACCCGTGACGAACCACAGGGCGTTCAGAATGAAAAGAATAACAGGCATGATCCCAATCTCCACTTCGGTGATGCATATAGGGACGGAATGTGGCGATTCAAGGGTGGAAGGATTTTTATCCTATAATATTTGTTTGTCAAGGCGATTTCGGCAACCGAAAACACGAGTGCGGATTGAATTGCATTGTTCCTTATTCACTGATCGATAATAACCGTTTACGTTATTAACGTAGTATGTTACTAATGCCAAATGATCAGATCCTTTCGAACCAAGGAAACGGAACTTCTGTTCAGGCTTCGACGTAGTCGCAGATGGTCGAGCATTGAAAGGCCTGCCCTGCGTAAGCTTGTGCAGCTGGATTTAGCGGCAGTGCTTGAGGATATGCGTGTGCCACCGGGCAATATGCTGGAGCCCTTGCATGGTGATCGCAAAGGTCAGTGGAGCATTCGTATCAACGACCAGTTTCGTATTTGCTTTCGCTGGACAGTGGACGGTCCGGAGGATGTAGAGATTGTTGATTATCATTAGGAAACTTAAATCATGGCAAAATTGATTGATCCCGTATCACCCGGCGAAATGTTGGAAGAAGAGTTCTTGAAGCCCTTAGGCTTGACGAAATACCGCCTTGCCAAAAGCATCAATGTGCCGGCCCAACGTATCGGAGATATCGTCACTGGCAAACGCGGCATTACAGCCGAAACGGACTTGCGGCTTTGCCGCTTCTTGGGCCTGTCAGAAGGCTGGTGGCTGCGATTGCAGGGAAGCTACGACACCGCGATTGCAAGGCGTAAGATAGGCAAAGAGTTGGACAAGATTGTGCCATTGAAAGAGGTGGCTTGAACTCATCCCCTCACAAAATAAACTTGCTCAAATCCGCATTCTTCGCCAATCCGCTCACGTGTTTCTGAACGAAACTCTCATCAATCACCACGGTTTCGCCACTTCGATCCGTCGCGGTGAAACTCACATCATCCAGTACGCGCTCCATCACCGTCTGCAACCGTCTTGCACCAATATTTTCTACCGTTGAATTGATTTCGGCGGCCACCCTTGCCAGTTCGGCAACGCCATCTTCAGTGACATCCAGTGTCAAGCCTTCGGTCAGCATCAGGGCCTTGTATTGCTTGATGATGCTGGCTTCGGGTTCGATCAGGATGCGTTGGAAGTCTTCCTGTGTCAGGGCCTTCAATTCCACCCTTATGGGAAGGCGGCCCTGCAATTCGGGAAGCAGGTCTGATGGCTTGACAACGTGGAAAGC
>JANONM010000512.1:0-7094 GCA_031420855.1 Hyphomicrobiales bacterium | reverse complement strand
CACCATGATGGCCGTGGCGACGATGGTGACATCAGTGCCAGCGCGACGAATGGCGGCCTTGCCGATGGGCACGGTATAATAGCCCTCGGGCACCTCGCCCTTCATTTTATACAGCAGCTTGTGTTCGAAGATCATGACAGGATCAGGATCAGCAACGGCGGCCAGAAGAAGGCCTTTTGCATCGTGTGGTGTTGCGGGTTGCAAGACCTTCAGACCCGGCACATGGGCCAGCCAGGCTTCGAGACTCTGGCTGTGTTGGGCCGCCGCACCGGTGCCTGAACCGGCTGGAAAACGCATGACCAATGGCACAGACACGTCACCGCCCAGCATATAGCGCATCTTGGCGGCCTGGTTGACAATCTGTTCCATGGCAAGCGTCGCAAAGTCAGAGAACTGGAATTCGAAGATAGGTTTCATGCCCGTCATGGCTGCACCCACAGCGACACCTGCGCCACCCAACTCCGAAATCGGCATGTCGATGACGCGGTCTGCACCAAAGCGTTCGACGAGATCGCCCGTCACCTGGAACGCACCGCCATAGACGCCGATGTCTTCGCCCATGAGAAACACCCGCGGATCGCTTTCCAAGGCAATGGCCATGGCTTCCTGAATCGCCTGTGAATAACTCAACTGCCGGGGTTGCGTGTCCATTAAATTTGCTCCGTGTAAACGAAATTGAGAACTTCAGTAGTGGCAGGCGCTTCACTGGCTTGCGCAAAGGCAATGCCCGCAGCGATTTCGGCATCCACCGCAGTGATGACAGCTGCAATGCCGTCCTTGTCGATCACGCCAAACTGCATGAGTTCGGTTTCAAACAGCGTGATCGGATCGCGGTTGGTTTTCCAGTCTTCGATTTCTTCTTTGGTGCGATAACGGTTGCGGTCGCTTTTCGAATGTCCGCGATGACGATAGGTCTTTGATTCAATCAGGGTTGGTCCTTCGCCTCTGCGGGCGCGGTCAACAGCGTTCGACGACGCCTCGGCAACGGCGGAGAAATCATTTCCATCCACCACCACACCCGGCATGGCATAACCCGCAGCGCGGTCTGCAATGTTCACGACTGCTGTTGAACGGGCAGACGATGTAGACATGCCATAGCCATTGTTTTCGCAAACAAACACCACGGGCAGTTTCCAGATGGCGGCCATGTTGAGGGACTCGTGGAAAGCACCTTCGTTGTTGGCGCCGTCGCCAAAGAAGCAGACGACGACTTTGCCGTTCTTCTGCATCTTGGCGGAAAGTGCAGCTCCTGTCGCAATTGGAATGCCACCGGCGACAATGCCGTTGGCACCGAGGTTGCCTTTGCTCACATCAGCGATGTGCATGGAGCCACCACGGCCTTTGCAATAACCTGATGTCTTGCCGAAAAACTCCGCGAACATCCGGTCTACTTGCGCACCCTTGGCAATGCAATGCCCGTGGCCACGATGGGTTGAAGTAATCTGGTCAGCTTCGGTCAGCGGCATGCAGATGCCAAGGGCGCTGGCTTCCTGTCCGATGGAAAGATGCATGGTGCCGTGGATAAAACCACGCAAGTAAGCATCCTCTGCACCCTCTTCAAATTTGCGGATGAGATGCATTTTGTGCAACACCTCCCGCAATTGCTCCGGCGTGTAGGTGCGAATGGCGAAGGGCGCATTGTCTTGTACAGATTTTTTCTTTTCGGTGGCAGCGGGCATGTTGTGTTCCTTAATGACCATAAACCAGCTTGTCCTGACGGGCGCGAAGTTCGGCGATTTTTGAATCGACTGGCACCTGGACATTGGCTGTGGTGATGAGTTGGCCCTTGGCGATGGGCTTGATGACCTTGGCCTTGTGCAACAGGCCACAGGGGATGGCATGAGCTTCGCGCGCATCGGCAGCCGTCATGATCCAGGCGCGGTAACAATATTCACCGATGGAATCGAGCGTATCACCGGGCTTTAAATCTTTCTTGGCAACGGCGGCAACTTCGGCACTTGGCTTGGCCAGCGGCACCATGTCGGCTTTGCCATAAAGCACAACGCGGGCGCAGGTGAGCGGCACTTCAAGCGAGGTCAGATGATAGGGGCGGTGGAAGGTGAAGTAGGGGCCGTGGCCCATTTTCAAATCTTCCATCCGTTCGCTGATGCGCGGATGCGACATTTCGGCGACGACGAAGACACCGGGGGCAACACCCTTGCCGATTGAATAGTCGACAACACCCATGCGTGAAAGTACACCACCATCTTTCTTCGGCACCAGCACTTTCGCAAGTTGATCAAGTGTCGCTGCGGGTCCGTGCATGCCTTGGCAATCGGGCACCAGCCCAGTCGCGTTGGCAATCGCTGCCATTTCGACCATGGTCTTTGAACCATCAACAAATTCGACGAGCATACGCACATTCATGTTCCGGCGCTTGGCCTCTTCGGCATATTCATCCGGCGTCGCATCGATGTTGAGCGGGTTGTTTTTGCCTTTGCCCGCCGCAACGATGGGGTGGCCCATGGCGGTGACAAATTCGATCAACTCCATGCAGGAAGATGGCTCATCGCCTGCGCCCAGTGAATACGTGACGCCGAGCCGTTTTGCTTCGCTGTTGAGATAGGCCCCGATCGTAATGTCGGCTTCGACGTTCATCATCACGAGGTGCTTGCCGGCTTCCATGGCACGCAGGCCAATCGCTGCGCCAACTTCCGGGACGCCTGTGGCATCAATGACAACATCAATCAGGCCGCTGTTCAAAAGCAGGTTCACATCATCAGTAATGGCAACCTTGCCCTGCTCCATCGTGCGGTTCAGGGCGTCGGCTGTTTTGGCTTCGGCCCAATGACCCGCTTCGCGATAAGCTATATCCACGGCCTTGCCCGCCGATGGCAGGCGGAGTTCGGAGATGGCACCAATTTCAATGCCGGGCATATGGGCCACTTGCGTCACGATGTCCGTGCCCATTTCACCGGAGCCAACCAGGCCGATGCGGATAGGCTTGCCACTGTCAGCGCGGGTTTGAAGGTCACGGGCAAGACCGGTGGGTGAAACATTGATGGGCATGATGTGTTCTCCTGATTTATTTTCGCTTTGCGGTGTCAATCGTTCAATACGGCGACTTTGATGGCAGAGCCCTGCTCCGCCGTGTCCAAGGCAAGCTTGATGTCGGACAGGCCGAAGCGATGGGTCAGCAGTGACTGCATTTCAAGTTGACCACTGGCGATCATGCTGAGTGCTCTCGCGAACGACAGACGCGTCAAGCCGAAGGACCCTGTGATGACAAGTTCATTGTAGTGGATGGCATTGACGTCCAGCTCGACTTGCTGGCCTTTGTTGAAGCCGGCAAACAAGCTTATGCGGCCACGGTGGCAGACGAGGCGTATGGCGTCGTTTGCCAATGATGGTACACCGATGGCGACAATCGCAACATCGACGCCAAGGTTGTCAGTCATGGATTTTACGCGGGCGAACAGATCTTCTGCTTTCGGATCAATTGCAAGGTCCGCGCCCGCTTTCAGAGCAGCGTCGCGGCGAAGTGGATTCAACTCGCTGACAATGATCAGGCGGGCACCCGACAGGCGGGCCAACTTGATGTGGAGAATGCCAATCGGCCCAGCACCAAGAATGGCAACAGTATCGCCCATCTTGACTCCGACACGCTCCTGCCCATTCATAACGCAGGCCAGTGGCTCGGCAAGGGCTGCCTCTTCGAAGCTCAATCCCTTCGGTACCGCAAAGACATTGCCCGATTTCACGCCGAATGCCGGGATGCGGACATATTCAGCAAATGCGCCATCAATCTCATAACCCATGGCTGTCATGTTGCGGCAGAGGTTCTCTGCGCCACGAATGCAGTATTCACAGTGGCCGCATGCAAACTGCGGGCAGACGCAAACGGCTTGTCCGACTGCAAACTGGGTGTTGCCACCAGTGTTGGCCACAACAGCTGCAAATTCATGTCCCAAGACTGATGGATAACGGATGCCGCTGGTCTTCTTGCCACGCAGGATACGGATATCTGTGCCGCAAACCGTTGCCGCTTTCACTTTCAGCAACATGTCTCCGGTTTCAAGTTTGGGGTCAGCGATTGTTGTAAAGTTAACTTCATTGACACTCAACAAAACTCCGGCCTTCATTGCCCAACTCCCGCTTTAATGGAATATACGCTCTCGCTATCAATTGAACATTTAGCTATTAAAAAGTCAATATGTTCATTTTTTATTTCTGCAATGCGTTACAGCCAACGCATCTTTTGGCAAGTTTTTCCGATAGTTGCGCGAAACCCTGCTAATTTAAGATAGCAGCAGAAGGCTGATTAACTCTCAGCTTTGAACAATTGTACATATCTTTGGGTTTTTGTCTGGACTTATTGTGCTGATTTGATTATGTTTCCGCAAAATCTTCGGCTTGGGAGGTCGGCGAAATGGCAGCACCGCAGTTTGACTATGTTTCAATGGGTTTTTACACCTTCGACTGCCTGGGTTGGCCGTTCACGGCTGTTCCACCGGGGGGCGGCTGCTACAGCGTTGATGAAATCACACTTGCCGTTTCAGGTGCCGCTGGTGTTGCGGCAATCGCTGCTGCCAAGATGGGTTTAAAAACCCGTGCCGTCGGTGGACTTGGCAATGATTTGATGGGCGACTGGGTGATGCAGCGTCTTAAAGATTTTGACGTTGACACAGAGATGATGCAGCGCCAGCCCGGCTGGAAAACGTCATCATCAATTGTGACCACACGCGCGGATGGTTCGCGTCCGGCCCTGCACATGACGGGTGCCACCAGCACATTTGTAGTGGAGCCAAAGGATTTCGACAAGGCCACCAACGCCACGGTATTTCATTTGGGCGGCGTCGGCTTGATGCATGCCATGGATGGTGAAGCCAATGCCAGCCTGATGAAGCACGCCAAGGCAAAAGGTTGCATCACGACTGTCGATATCTTTGCCGCAACAGCCGATGATTTGCCGGATGTCGCGGCAGTTCTTCCCTATACTGACTACTTCATGCCTTCCATTGAAGAAGCGCGGGCCCTTTCGGGGATTGAAGATCTGGTTGGCTGCACAAAGTTTTTCCACGACCAGGGTGTTGCGGCTTGCGTTTTTACCTTGGGAGCAGATGGCGCCTATTACAGCCACAAGGATGGCACACGCTTCCACATTCCGGCCTACGAAATCAAGGTGAAATGCACGTGCGGTTGTGGTGACGCCTTTGACGCAGGATTTGCTGTGGCACTTGTGAAGGGCTTCGATCCGGAGACATCGGTTCGCTTTGCCCAGGCCACATCTGCCTTGAATGCGACTGGACTTGGATCACAAGCGGGGGTCGAATCTTTCGAACATACGTGGAACTTCATGAAGAACACGCCAACGCGGTCCTGAAGCTTTGAGTCAACCAGCACTGCTGGACAACGGGAAAAAACCGGGCGAGGATTCGCCGGGCAAAGATGTCAAGGTTGTCCGATGGACGGCTTGGCGAAACCATGCAGGAAGCGGCAGATGCCAAAGCCCGCGCGGTTGATGGTTGCAACATGAAAACAGGAGGATACACAATGAAGTTAAATACTCTCGGCGTACTTGCCGGCGCCACCCTCGCACTGACCTCGACGCTGACGCATGCCGCTGGTCAAGGCGACCTGATTAAACCCGTCGCCAAGGAACTCACCTTCGTATTCATTCCGAAGGTCATTCACCCTTGGTATGATGTCGTTGCCGAAGGCGGCAAATTCGCTGTTGAAGAATTTGCCAAGAAAGGCATTAAGATCAACGTGATCTGGGACCAGCCACCAAAGGCCGATGTCGCAGACCAAAATGCCCGCATTGAAGCCAATATCGGCCGCCATCCCGATGGCTTGGCTGTAGCCTGCCTTGACCAGGCGACCAACGTGCAATTGCTGAAAGAAGCTGTGAAGGCTGGGATCAACACCATCACTTTCAATTCCTTCTGCGATGACGCCTTTCCCTTCATCGGCCCCAAGAGCAGCGAGCAGGACGGCTTCGATCTCGGCGAATACTTGGCCAAGAAGCTGGATGGCAAAGGCAATATCGCCATTCTGTCGGGAAGCCTGACAGCCTCGGATCACGTCCAACGTATCACCGGGTTCAAGAAGGCTCTTGAGAAGTACCCTGATGTCAAAGTGGTCTTTGAACAGCCGGATGATGACGTTCTCGAAAACGCCGTATCGTTGATCGAAAACGCCCTTTCGGCCAACCCTGATCTCGCCGGCATCTTCGGCTCTAACGCCTCAAACCCGATTGGTGCTGCGCGCGCGGTAGACAATGCGGGCAAGTCTGGCAAAGTGGTCATCGTCGGCATGGATGACCTGCCAGAAGCGGTCGAATTTGTCTGCAAGGGTACGATCGAAGCGTTGAAAGCGCAGCGCCAGTGGGACATGGGTTACTGGGCAGTTAACTATATGGTTGCCATGAACGAGAACCACACCATTCCGATGTTCCACAACACGGGATCCCGTTTCTTTACCAAAGCCGACTGCAAGTAATATTCCCAGTAATATTCATTGAACAGGCATGGCGTGGGCAGAATAAAGGCTGCCCACGCTCCTCCGAGGAAACCTGCCATGAGCCAGTTTGCATTTGAAGCCCGCAACGTCTCGCGCTCATTTGGCGTCGTGCAAGCGCTGAAAGATGTTTCGCTCGGCATCGCACCAGGCGAAGTGCACGCCATCATCGGCGAGAATGGGGCTGGCAAAAGCACCCTGATGAACATATTCTGCGGCAAGCTGCAACCCACTGAGGGTACGCTTGCCCGCAACGGCGAAATCGTGACTTTCACTTCTCCTATCGATTCCCAAGAGGCTGGTGTGGGCATTGCCCCGCAAGAAGTGAGCCTGGTACCTAATCTTTTAGTATATGAAAATATTTTGCTCGGCGCTCAACGCACCCGAGGCCTACGCATTGACTGGAAAGTCACCCGCGCCGAGGCCATTGAGCATCTGCATGCGGTGGATGATACAATTGATCCTGATTTGCCAGTGCGCAAGCTCTCCAAGGCGCAGCAGCAATTGGTGCAAATCGCCCGCGCCGCAGCCACAAAACCCCGCATTCTGATTTTTGACGAGCCAACAGCAGCCCTCACCTATCGCGAAACTGAAAAACTCTATTCCTACATCCGCAATTTTCGTGCAGAGGGTGG
>JANONM010000511.1:0-3657 GCA_031420855.1 Hyphomicrobiales bacterium | reverse complement strand
TGGATTGATCTTGACGTTTTTTTCCAAATCGACAAGCTGCACCGTGGTGCGCTGACCTTTGCCGTCAACAATGATCCACTGCTGCAGTTCATTCTTGGTTTCGTCAAACACCAGGATGATCTGGCCCTTCAGGCCACCCTTCTTGTCGGCAAGTGCCACTGTTGTGATGCCTTCAGTCTGTTCAAAACCCACCACATGGGCTTCGGCCAATATGCTGACCTTGGACGAAACGATAAGCCGAAGCGGGGTTGACGACAAAGGCACCTGGTCGCCTTTTTCCTTCACCTTGTCCTTGATCGTCAGCCATTTTCCATCCGATGCAATCAGCAGGGGATTGGGCGCCTCGTATTCGAACAACAATTTTCCCGGCTTCAAAATGTTCATGACACCCCGCGTCGAGCGACCCCGCGGACTGGTTTGCAGGAAGTTGCCGCGCAGGGATTGATAGCTGTTGAGATAGGCATCGATCCGCTTGACGGCGGCAATCTGGTCCTCGCTGAGGACCATGGATTTCACTTGCGATTTCGCCGCCAGAGCGGGAACGATGAAGGAGGGCGCAGCGACAAGCACAGAAATTCCCACCAGACCGGCGGTTAATATACGTTTCAAGGAAACCATGGCAAAAACCCTTTCATTCCAGTTTTCATTTCCAGCACTGCCTGTCCATGCAGGCTAATTTGAGGCTGCTTAAAGGCCGTCAATCACGCGCCCAGTTACCTTGCACTGTCACCGGGCACTGTCACCGGGCACCAGGATTTCCCGCTTGCCCGTGGCATTGGCACCGGAGATGACACCCTCTTTTTCCATGCGTTCAATCAGGCTTGCGGCTTTGTTGTACCCAATTTGCAGACGGCGCTGCACATAACTCGTCGAAACTTTCTTGTCGCGCAACACCACCGCCACTGCCTGATCATATAGACTGTCACCGGATCCGCCCGCTTCACCCATGGCACCTGGGTCACCATATTCTTCTTCGTCAGGCTCTTCGGTGACAGCATCGACATAATCCGGCACGCCCTGCGCCTTGAGGTGGTTGACGATGGCTTCGACTTCGGAATCAGAAACGAAGGGTCCGTGCAGACGCGAGATGCGTCCACCACCCGCCATGTAGAGCATGTCGCCCTGGCCCAGCAGTTGTTCAGCACCCATTTCGCCCAAAATTGTCCGGCTGTCGATTTTCGATGTGACCTGAAACGAAATACGCGTCGGGAAGTTGGCCTTGATGGTGCCGGTGATGACGTCAACCGACGGACGCTGTGTCGCCATCACAACATGGATGCCGGCAGCACGGGCCATCTGGGCCAGCCGTTGCACGGCACCTTCGATATCCTTGCCAGCCACCATCATGAGATCTGCCATTTCGTCGATGATGACCACGATATAGGGCATCAGGGTAGTGTCCATTTCCTCTTGCTCAAATGTCGGCTCACCACTGAGTGGATCAAATCCGGTCTGCACCGTGCGCGTGAGCTTCTCACCCTTGGCAATCAGCTGGGCAACCCGACTGTTGTAGCCATCGAGATTGCGTACGCCGGTTTTCGACATTTTTTTGTAGCGCTCCTCCATTTCACGCACCGCCCATTTGAGGGCGACAACCGCCTTCTTCGGATCAGTGACGACGGGTGCGAGAAGATGCGGGATGCCTTCATAGACCGAGAGTTCCAGCATTTTCGGATCGATCATGATCAACTTGCAACGATCCGGCGGCAAACGGTACAACAGGGAGAGGATCATCGTATTGATGCCAACAGACTTGCCCGAACCTGTCGTACCGGCAATCAACAGATGCGGCATGCGGGCGAGATCGGCATAGATCGGCTCGCCACCAATGTTCTTGCCCAATGCAAAACATAGGGAAGCAGAACTGTTCATAAAGTTTTCGGCGGCAAACATTTCGCGCAAGTAGACCGTCTCGCGCTTGGCGTTGGGCAGTTCAATGCCGATGGCATTGCGGCCTTGCACCACGGCCACGCGGGCTGATATGGCGCTCATCGAACGGGCGATGTCATCGGCGAGTGAAATCACCCGCGATGATTTGATGCCGGGTGCAGGTTCAAGTTCGTAGAGGGTGACAACAGGACCCGGTCTGACTGCAACAATTTGTCCTTTGACGCCGAAGTCATCCAGAACACCTTCAAGGGCACGGGCATTTTCTTCCAGGCTTTCGCGTGAAATTTCGTTTTGCTTGCCGGGTTTTTTGGGTTCCGACAACAGGCCGAGATCGGGCAAATCGAAGTCAGCACCATGCCGTGCGCGCCTCGGGCCGCGCTGGGTGGTTGTCGAAAGCCGTCGCGGCTCGGGCGCATGGATATGTGTGGGCTCAGCTTCGTCAGCCGTTTCTTCCAGCCTTTCGTCGGCAGGATTTGGCTGTTCAGCATTCTGCTCATCGGCGACCTCGGATGCCACAAGCACTTTGCGGCTGCGCACAAGATTGGCAGCAGAATGGGCTTCTTGCAGACGCAGGACGGGTTTTGTCGGTTGCGGTTTTTTTGATGGTTTCAACAGGCTTGCGAGGCCATTTACCAATGGCATAAACAGGAAAGCCAGTTGGGCAGGATTGAGCAGACGTGGCAGACCCGTCAAGCCTGACTTGACGATACGGGCCAGCGCAAGGAAGAGGACCCGGGCTTCGTCGCGCGACATTTCGATGGCCCTGAGGATGCTCCAGACCATCAAGCCACTACTGGCCAAACCGATTGTCAAATTGGCGATAATGGCTTTGATTCCAATTGAAAGGGCCGAGATCAGGCCCCCGCTGACCACATCGCCGACTTGCCCGCCCATGCCAGCGGGCATGGGCCACAGGCCCGGCAAGGGCAGGGATGACAAAGCCGTTGCTGTAGAGACAATGGCCAGTAACCAGAAGCCAAAGCTGCGGCGTGGCGATTCCACAGCTTCGTGGGTGAGAAGTCGCAAAGCCCAGGTCAGGGGGATGAACAGCAGCGGAAGACTGGCGAGGCCCAAGAGTCTGAACAGTTGATCTGCAACAATCGCACCAGGGCGGCCCAACCAGTTTCTCGGCAGGACATCAGTGGCATGGTTCATCGAGGGGTCGTGGGCTGACCACGAGGCAAGTGAAAGGCTGGCAACAACGATGGCGGCAAGCAAGGCAAGTCCGGTCAATTCTCCGGCCCGCCTTCTGACAAAGCGTTTAAGTCCTGCGGGGATTACGCTGTCGTCGGTTTCATAGGTATCGTGCAAGGCCATGCCTGTCTCCAAGGCTGCAGGCCGATTGCGACCTGGAGCATAACAAATGGTTAACAGCACATTGCCGTTGGCTTGGTTAAGGGAGACTTAACAGGACCGGGACCCGGCAAGTTTCGGCAAAAATAAACCCCTCCTGCCGGAAGCAGAAGGGGTCATTGTTGTTGGACGCCAAGGGTCAGGAATAGGCCCGTTCGCCGTGGTTGGAAAGATCGAGGCCTTCACGTTCAGCTTGTTCCTCAACCCGCAGTCCCACGGTGTATTTGCAGATGAGAAGGGCAACCACACTCACCACAGCCGAGAGGGCCGCAGCCGTCAGTACCGAATAGACCTGCGCCATGATTTGTGTGCCCATGGCGAATTCGGCGGTTTTGGAAGAGTTGTCAAAGGCGAGGTAATCCACCACACCCTGGCCCATCCAGCCACCTGACCAATTGGGGTTGACGAAGATGC
>JANONM010000510.1:0-7215 GCA_031420855.1 Hyphomicrobiales bacterium | reverse complement strand
GGGGTGGTCAACTGAATCAAGATGCCCGTCGTTGCAGGCGCGAAAAATCAATCCAGTGTTTTTGCAACCCGCAAACCGAAAACATCAGCGCGAAACTCTGGTGCATTGAAACCGCGGCCACCGGGGCGCAGGTCTTTCATTGTATTGGCCCAACTGCCGCCGCGATAAGTGCGTTTGCATTTGTCAGCCAAGGTCGGTTTACCGGTGGGGGAGGCATTCTTGTAGTCGGCCAGAAAACAATCGTCGGTCCATTCCCAGACGTTGCCTTGCATATCATGGAGTCCGAAAGCATTGGCGGCAAAGCTGCCGACTTCGCTCGGAAAACGTGCTGCATATTGGGCTTCGGTAGTTTGAATTTCGGCATTTACGCCAAAACTGTTGCTGGTGCCCGCGCGCGCCGCATATTCCCACTCAGCTTCGGTGAGCAGGCGATACTTCTCGCCGGTGCGGCTTGACAGCCATGCCGCATAGGCCGTGGCATCGTTCCACGACATGCAGACAACGGGTTGTTGAGCGTTGGTGACAAAGTTGGGAGACAGGAACGAACGACCTTTTGTGGCGTTCCAGGCAACACCGCTCCAGATCAAGCAGGATGAGGCTGTCTTGTAATTGGTTTCTGCGGCAAAGGTTTTGAACTGCCCCAAGGTGATTTCGAACTTGCTGACGGCGAAATCTTTTTCGATACTCACCGGATGTTGTGGGCCTTCCATGGGGTCATAGCCGGGTTCACCGGGTGCTGCCCCCATGATGAAACGGCCAGCCGGAATTTTCAGCATTTCCGGGCAATCCAGGCAGTCACGGAAACCTTTCGGGACTTCGATCTTCGGCGGTATGACAAGCAAGGCAAGGCGCTCATTTGCCAGACCAGAAAACACCGGGTCGGTGCCATATTTGCCGAGAAAAGCCTGCAGAACGCCCGGACTATTGGTATTGGCCACAAGTTGCCATTCCTGTGCTACAGGCGAAGCAATGACTGGCGCGGCCAGTGGTGGCTTGAGATAAATCGCCTCGCCGCCGAGCGATGTATAGGTATAGGGTTCCTGCTCGTTCTGGGTTGCCGACAAAACCTCGTCGCGGATCTTGCCAAACATCAGGCGGATTTCGAGGCCCGGCTCATTCAGGCTCTTGACCAGAGCGGTTGCGAAGGGGCTATTGGAATTGGCAGGTCCATCCTGGGCAATGGTGCCTTCCTTGGCGGCATAGGCAACCACTTCGCCAGAGCCGGGTTCAATGGACGAAAGACCACGGCTGGCGGCGCGCTTGCCGTTGGAACTGGCCAATTTGAAGGGATTGTTGCGGCAGGCATCCAGAATGACCATGCGAAGCTTGCTGGCACCTGAGACAGCGGCGCGAACCGAGGACAGGCTGATGGCCTCAAACTGCAAATCGGTGGAGCGCAGCAGTTTAGCGTCAACGGGTACCAGGTAATTTTCGCTGTCAAGCTCCGCCCCGTGGCCGGCGTAATAGATGAGCGCAATTTCAGCTGTTGTGGCCTTGGATGAAAATTCCTTGAGCTCGCCCCGCATTTTTTCAGCATTTTGATCACTAATGTGTTTGACGTCGTCGAAACCCGCATCTTTGAGGGCCTTGGCAACTGCGGCTGCATCGGCATGGGGATTCACCAGTTCTCCGACAGTTGCATAAGCGGCATTGCCGATCACGAGGGCGATGCGGGCGGCAGCTTGGGTGGGGAGGCTGGCCATCAGCAACAACACCAAACTTAAAACAAAACGGTTGAGCATGGCTTGGGTTCCCTTCGGTGTCAGTTCAAGAGAAATCAGGGCGGCACTTCTTAAGGTGCCGCCCTGCCATCTTAACTCAGTTTTCGCACGAAGGCAGGTAGTTGTAGTTTCTGCGTTGGCCATAACCATGGCTGTAGCTGCGGCGATAGGTTGGCACTTCGTAGCCTTCTTCCTGATATTCAGCAGCTTCGTGGGCGAAGTCTTCATCCGTCACTTGCACGTAGCGGCGCAGGGATGGTGAATAACGCATGCGGAACTTCTTGTTGTAGGTTGGAGCAACTTCTTCTTCGTCGGTTTCAGCGGTTTCGACGGCAGGCTTTTCTTCAACTTCCTTGGTTACAATTTCTTCTTCTTCGTCTTCAACATCGTCGGATGATGCAGCGTCAACGGCCTTCTTCGGCTTGATCGGCAGATCTGGCACTTCGGCAGCTTCTTCTACTTCCTGCTGCAAAACCTTTGGCAACTTCTTTTTTGGCTTTGGGGCAGGTGGATCTTCTCCATCAGCAATTTGGTCATCGTTGTTGTCGATCTCTGGAGCAGAGGTTTCTTCCTGCGGGTCAATGGTGAAGGCCTTTGGTTTCACTGGCGCATCGGCCCGTGCATCCTGAAATCCACCAGTGTCGACGGTTTCGCCTGGCTCGATAGTGGATTTAAAAAGCACTGGCTGATCAGTGGAGGAGTCCTGGATGCCACCATTGTCAACTGTTTGGCCTGGTTCAATCGTGGAGATTTCTTGGCCAGGATCAATCGTGGAGATGCGGTTCTGGCCTTTGCCTGATGGCGAAATTTCTTCTTTCGTATCTGTGCCTGGAATAATTGTCGACAGGGTTTTGAATTTCTTTTTGGAGATGTCGATGTTGCGTCCTGCTTCCTGGGCTGACGCTGCGGTTGAAAGTGTTGCGGCAACGAGCAAGATGGCTGAGAGGCTGCTGGCGGCGAAAGCGATTGAGCGGTTCATGGTACACCTGTTTCCTGTTTTTGATGATCGGTTGTGGCCGGATCATCGGGGGGTTGATCTTGAAAACAGGTTTAGGCGTCGGGCGCTGAACTGGATGTGAACAGGGGTGTTGGAATGCGTTCATGCTTGCCGAAATATCGATTAAGATATTGAAATCACTATTTTAAATGAAGTAAACTTAGTGTTAAAATAGTGGATTCTTTGTGTTGGGGACGATGCAACCTGGTGCCGAAAACAATCAAAGATTGGCTCACTGAGCTGTGCAGAACCAAAAGTTACAGCGAATGCCTAGACATCAAGGCCGGGAATCAGAATCAGGGCACATCCGGCAATTTTCCAGGTGCCGTCTTCCTGCTTTTGCATGGCATAAATGGCTTCGTAGCGTTTGCCGTCTTCAGCGGTCAGGACCACGCGCATGGTGGGGCGGCCTGCCTGGTCTTCAAAAATCTGGCCAAAGTTGCGCTGGGTGTTGCGATAGACTGGCGTGTAACCCTTTTTGACCATGGCCTTGAAATGTTCGGTTGTCGGGAAGGCCAATTTCACGAGGGGCGCGGCTTGTTCGTAAGCTGTGGCGAAATCATCGCCGGCAAAGGCATTCAGCTGGGTCTCAATGGTTTTCTGGATGGCTGACTGGTCGGAAGCCGAAAGTGCTTCAGCCTGCAGGGGCAAGATCAGCGTGACCAAAAAGGCAAGAGCAGAAAGCAACCGGACCATGGGCGAGACTCCCTTTGATGTTTTTTAATATACACATTTGGAAAGTGAACGCACATTAATCAAGTGTAATATCAGTGCCAACTTTTTGCTTCTGCTTTGTGCAATGCAGCATGGTTTTACGGGGTGTGTTGTCATGCCAAGACCAATGGGTGCTTGACGGAATCTTGTTACGGTGTTCAAGTCTTCCGGAATATTTTGAGGCGGGTCGGTTTCATCTTGGCAGCCAAGCTCAGGAAGGCCGTTCGTGCGCGGGAGGAAAACAATGCCGACAGTATCATTTAGGGTGAATGGCAAAGCCGTGAAAGGCGATGTCGAGGGGCGAACACTTCTGGTGGATTTCATCCGGGAGCATTTGGGCATGACGGGCACCCATGTGGGTTGTGATACCAGCCAATGCGGCTCGTGCGTTGTGCACATAAATGGCAAAGCCATCAAATCATGCACCACGCTCGCGCTGGCTTGCGAAGGTGCCGATGTGACGACGGTCGAAGGTTTGGCCAAGGGCACCGAGCTTCATCCAATGCAGGCGGCTTTCAAGGAGCATCATGGCTTGCAGTGTGGTTTCTGTACGCCGGGCATGATCATGGCGGCCATCGACATCGTCAAGCGCCATGGCAAGAAACCCGACGAGGAAATCATCCGCCGTGAATTGTCGGGCAATATCTGCCGCTGCACGGGCTATCACAACATCGTCAAGGCCATTCAGGCCGGCGCTGCGAACATGTAATGGGAGGCTGAAATCATGGCTGATACAAATACAGGCGTTGGCGCTTCGGTGCGCCGGAGAGAAGATGATCGGTTTATACAAGGCAAGGGTCGATTTACCGACGACGTCACATTCCCGGGGCAAACCCATGCCTATTTCCTCCGCTCACCCCACGCTCATGCGAAAATAAAATCCATCAACATTGCCAAGGCCGCCAAAATGCCGGGCGTGTTGGCCATTCTCACAGGCGATGACGTTGCCAAGGACAAGATCGGTAATTTGGCTTGCGCCTGGACGATCAATTTCCGCGATGGCCGTCCCATGCGCGGTGGTACTCACCCCATCCTCGCCCAAGGCAAGGTGCGTTATGTGGGTGACCAAGTGGCGGTGGTAATCGCCGAAACCAAAAATCAAGCCAAGCTTGCCGCTGCTGCGATTCAAGTGTCCTACGGCGTATTGCCCCATGTGGTGGATACGGCCAAGGCCATCAAGTCGGGTGTCACCATACATGATGTGGCACCTGACAATCATGTGTTTGACTGGGCACTGGGCAATGAGGCCGAAACCAACGATGCCATCAAGAACGCCCATCACATCACCAAGATGGAAATCGTCAACACGCGCGTTGTGCCCAATGCCATGGAAGTGCGCTGTGCCAATGCGATGTATGACGCCGCGTCCGATCATTTCACGGTCTATTGCAACAGCCAGAACCCGCATGTGTTGCGTCTTGTGCTTTCGGCTTTCCATGGCTTGGCACCGGAAAACAAGATCCGCGTAATTTCGCCCGATATGGGTGGCGGCTTCGGGTCCAAGATTCCGATCTATGGCGAAGAAGTAGTTTGCACCTGGGCATCGCGTAAAGTTGGCCGCCCGGTAAAGTGGACGTCGGAGCGTTCGGAAGCATTTCAGTCGGATGCCCATGGTCGCGACCATGTGACCACGGCTGAACTGGCCACCGACGCCAATGGCATAATCACGGGCCTGCGGGTGAGAACGACCGCTGCCATGGGGGGGTACCTCTCAAGCTTTGGTCCGTTGATCCCAACAGTGCTTTATGCACCGCTGCTGTCTGGCCAGTATGCCATTCCCAACGTCTTCCTGCATGTTGACGGGGTTTATACCAACACCACGCCAACCGACGCTTACCGTGGTGCTGGACGCCCGGAAGCATCTTATCTCGTCGAGCGCATTGTAGAGACTGCGGCACGAGAACTGAAAATTGACCCGGCGGAATTCCGTCGCATGAACATGGTCAAGAAATTCCCGCATCAAACGCCTGTGTTTGTGGCTTATGACAACGGGGATTATGTGGCGTCGCTCGACAAGGCCTTGGAGATGCATGACTACAAAGGCTTTGCGGCACGCAAAGCTGAAAGCGCCAAGCACGGCAAACTGCGCGGTGTGGGCTTCTCAGCATATATTGAAGCGTGCGGTTTGGCGCCATCGAATATTGTGGGTGCGCTGGGATCGGCAGTGGGTTTCTGGGAGTCAGCCGAGATTCGCGTCAACCCAGCGGGATCTGTCGAAGTCCTTACCGGATCGCACAGCCACGGCCAAGGCCATGAAACGGCCTTTGCGCAGGTGGTTTCTGAGCGGTTGGGTGTCGATTTCAACAATGTTTCGGTGGTGCACGGCGATACTGACAAAGTGCAGTTCGGCATGGGCACTTATGGGTCACGCTCCGCTGCGGTGGGCATCACTGCCATTGTGAAAGCACTGGACAAGATCGAGGCCAAGGGCAAACGCATTGCCGCCGCCTTGATGGAAGCCTCTGTTGATGATGTGGTTTTCAAAAATGGCCACTTTGAAGTGAAGGGCACCGACAAAAAGAAGGCTTTTGGTGCTGTCGCCTTTGCGGCTTATGTTCCCCATCACTTCAACCCCGCAGAGATTGAACCAGGCCTGAAGGAAACGGCTTTCCATGATCCGACCAATTTCGTTTTCCCTGCAGGAGTACACATCTGTGAAGTGGAAGTTGATGCCGAAACGGGCCACACAGATATTGTGGCCTACACCGCAGTTGATGATTTTGGAACCTTGATCAACCCGATGATTGTTGAAGGCCAAGTGCATGGTGGTGTCGCCCAAGGCATCGGACAGGCTTTGATGGAAGGCTGCATCTATGATGATGACTCTGGCCAGCTTCTGACCGGTTCATACATGGATTACGCCATGCCGCGCGCACGGATGATGCCTGAAATCGCCAACTTCAAACTGGGCTTCACCAACACGCCGGCCTTGAGCAATCCCCTGGGATTGAAAGGCTGCGGTGAAGCCGGTGCCATTGCAGCAACACCTGCCGTGATCAATGCCATTACCCATGCCATTGGCGTGCGCGACATTGCCATGCCTGCCACTCCCCTGACGGTTTGGTCGGCCATGCAACCCATGAAAAAAGCTGCAGAATAAGCGGCGGGAGGAAAAAATGGAAAACTTCAATTATCACCGCCCCGCCACCACAACAGCGGCAGTGGCCATGCTCAAAAAAGCCAAGGATGGAAAATACTTGGGAGGCGGCCACACGCTGCTTCCTACCATGAAGCTGGGCTTGGCGGCGCCAACGGACATCATCGATCTCACGGCCATCAAAGGCTTTTCCGGCATCAAGGTGTCGAAAACCGTCGTCACCATCAAGGCTGGCACGACCCATATGGAAGTGGCGAGTTCCAAAGAAGTGGCAAAAGCCATTCCGGCGCTTGCCGAAATGGCGGGCAAGATTGGTGGCGTGCATGTGCGCCACAAAGGCACCATTGGTGGCTCGGTTGCCAACAATGATCCAGCTGCGGACTATCCGTCAGCCTGCCTTGGCCTTGGGGCAACAATCGAAACCAACAAACGCAAGATCGAAGCCGACAAGTTTTTTGTTGGCATGTTTGAAACGGCTTTGAAGGCTGGCGAAATCATCACAGCGGTGCATTTCCCTGTTCCCAAAAAAGCCGCCCATTTCAAATTTCCCAACCCCGCCTCGCGATTTGCCTTGACGGGCGTGTTCGTGAGCCAGAATGGCAAGGGGCAGGTACGTGTAGGTGTGACTGGGGCGGCGCCCAAGGCTTTCCGCGCCACTGATCTGGAAGCGGCTTTGTCCAAAGACT
>JANONM010000509.1:0-3363 GCA_031420855.1 Hyphomicrobiales bacterium | reverse complement strand
AGTGTTTTGCTTATGGCCTAAAAGTCGAGCAGCAAAACGGGCACGAGTTCACCAATTTCGGCAGATGGCGCATTTGGTGGTCGGATAATCAGGGCTTGCGACGATTGCAAAAGCCGCTGCATGGAAGAATCCTGCGCGGTGTAAGCACTGACTTGTCGTGATCCATCGGATGCCAATTCCAGTGTGGCCCTCATATAGTCCTGACGTGCATCGTTGGCGGGCAGGGCTGTTGACAACTTGGCAAAAGCCGGTGTCTCAGAGCCGGGCAAGCCTTGCATCACATTCATCAGGGGACGGAGGAAAATCTGCGCCGTCACGAGGGCTGACACGGGGTTTCCGGGAAGGCCCATGACATGGGTCTTGCCTATGCGGCCATACATGAAGGGCTTGCCGGGGCGCAGGGCAATTTTCCAGAATCCAATCTTGACACCGCAAGCCTTGAAGGCCTCTTGCACATAATCATGGTCCCCCACCGATGCGCCACCCGTCGTCAGCAAAACATCGGCGTCCAGTCCCTTGCGGACGGCGGACATGGTAAGCTTGAGGTTGTCCTTGATGATGCCGAGATTGACAACGTCAGCGCCAAACTGCCGCGCCATGGCTTCCAGCGCGTGACTGTTCGATGAGATGATCTGATCGGCCCGTGGATGCTGGCCCGGCAGCACCAGTTCATCGCCGGTTGTGAACAGCACGACTTTGGGTTTGCGGTAAGTCAGCACAGTGGGATTGTTGCCCGCAGCCAAAAGGCCGACATCGCGGGCTGATAGTTGCGTGCCCTTGGCCACCAACAGGTTGCCTTTGGCGAAATCCAGTCCGCGCTTGCGGATATTTTTCGCAAATGGAGTCGCTTCGTTGACTAGAATGACTCCCGCTAGCCGCGTGGTATTTTCCTGAATGACAATGGTGTCAGCACCCTTGGGAAGTGGTGCGCCCGTCAGAATGCGAATGGCCTGGCCCGGTTTCAGTGTACCTTTGTAGGCATGACCTGCGGCGCTGGTGCCCGCAAGCTTCAGCGTTGCCGGAAGTACTGCGACATCCGCAAAGCGCACGGCATAGCCATCCATGGCAGATGCGGCAAAAGGCGGTTGGTCGCGCCGCGCCTTGATCGACTGGGCAAGCACACGTCCCATGGCATGGTTGAGTTTTATGGTTTCCTTTGCAAGGGGTTTTACGCCATCGAGAATGCGGATGAGGGCTTCTTCAACGGGGAGCAGGGCCATGGTTTATTCGCCCACGAAATTGCCGGACTTTCCGCCGGTCTTTTCAACCAGCCGTAGGTCGGTGATTTTCATGCTGCGGTCCACCGCCTTCAACATGTCGTATATTGTCAGACAGGCAATGGAACAGGCGGTGAGAGCTTCCATTTCAACGCCGGTTTTGCCTTCGACTTTTACCGTGGCTGCAACATCGATATGGCTCGTCGCCAGTGTAAATTCCACACTGACTTTCGAAATCATCAGCGGATGGCAAAGCGGGATGAGATCAGCGGTTTTTTTGGCGGCCATGATGCCGGCAATGCGGGCCGTGGCCAGCACATCGCCTTTTTTGGCGGTGCCAGTTGAGATGATGGTAATTGTAGCGGCGTCGGCGATGATTCGGGCCGTTGCCGTGGCAATTCGAGTTGTCACATCCTTGTCCGAGACATCCACCATGTGGGCTTGGCCGCGTTCATCGAGATGGGAGAGTTTGGTCATGGTTTCTTGAGTATCGCCTTGGTGGCCGCTGCCACATCCTGTTGCCGCATCAGGCTTTCGCCGATGAGAAAGGTCTGTGCACGGACCTTTTCAAGGCGGGCGAGGTCAGCCGGCTTGAACAAGCCGCTCTCCGCCACGATCAGGCGATCAGCCGGAATAAGCGGGGCAAGCTGTTCAGTTGTTGTGAGTGTGACTTCAAAGCTGTGAAGGTTTCGGTTGTTGATGCCAATCATCGGTGACTTCAAGCGCAAGGCGCGCGCAAGTTCTGCTTCGTCATGCACTTCAATCAACACGTCCATGCCATAGCCAAAGGCGGCGGCTTCCAATTCGGCGGCGCATGAATCGTCTATCATTGCCATGATCAGCAAAATGCAATCGCCGCCCCAAGCGCGGGCTTCAGCCACTTGATAAGTATCGAGCATGAAATCCTTGCGAAGCGCAGGCAGGGAGCAGGCTTTGCGGGCTTCCGTCAGGAATTGTGGAGCACCCTGAAAACTTGGCGTGTCGGTCAATACAGAAAGGCAGGCCGCACCGCCAGCTTCATAGGCTTGCGCTAGAGACGGCGGATCGAAATCTTCGCGGATCAGGCCTTTTGACGGGGAGGCTTTCTTGATTTCGGCGATCAGCGCCCATTGTCCAGCCGCATGTTTTTTTTGCAAAGCCTTGTGAAAACCGCGAGGAGGGCGTTGGGCTTTGGCATGAAGATCAAGCGACGCCATGGACATGATAGCCTTGGCGGCTTTCACCTCATCCCGCTTATAGGCGGCAATCTTGTCGAGGATTGTGGCCATCAGCTGTTTGAAACCTCAATCAACCGAGCCAGTGTTTTCCGGGCCGCACCCGATGCAATCGCATCCCTTGCCATGCCAACGCCCGTTGTGAAATCTGGCACCTTTTCGGCCACCAGCAGCGCTGCACCTGCCGTCATCACGGCGGCATCGGCAAAGGCCGAGGCTCTGCCATCCAACACCGTTTTCAAAGCTTCCGCATTCTCAACAGCTTCGCCACCTTTGAGGTCTGCCAGACTGGAACGCGTGATGCCAACCTGTTCCGGTGTCACTTCAAATGAACGCACTTCGCCGTTTTTCAATTCCGAAATCCAGGTGGTACCCGATGGCACAATTTCGTCCATGCCGCCTTCGCCATGGCAAATCCAACAGGCTTCGCTGCCCAGGTTCTTCAACACATGCGCGAGGGGTTCCACCCAAGCCTTTGAAAATACGCCTGTAACTTGCCGTTTCGCACCCGCCGGATTGGACAGGGGACCCAGCAGATTGAAGATCGTGCGCGTGCCAAGCTCGACCCGCATCGGCCCCACATGTTTCATCGAGGAATGATGTTGGGGTGCAAACATGAACCCGACACCTGCCTCGCGAATGCACTGGGAAATCTTCTCAGGCCCCGTATCCAGTTTAACGCCAAGCGCCAACAAGACATCGGCCGCACCAGACTTTGAAGACAGCGCCCGGTTGCCATGCTTTGCCACCGATAGTCCCGCACCTGCCGCCACGATGGCTGCACACGTCGAGATGTTGTAGGAACCGGAGGCATCACCCCCGGTGCCGACGATATCAATGGCATCGGCAGGGGCTGCAACGCGCAGCATTTTCTCGCGCATCACGGAAACAGCACCGGTGATCTCATCCACGGTTTCGCCACGCACCCGCAG
>JANONM010000508.1:0-10744 GCA_031420855.1 Hyphomicrobiales bacterium | reverse complement strand
CGGAGGTGGGGGACGCGTGGGAATTTTTGAAGCTGTTCCCCGTGCCAAATGCCAGAGGGCCGCTGTCACGACCAACAGTGCGCCCCCTTGGTGGAACAAGGCAAGATCGAATCGCACTTGATTGACGACGGTGAGGATGCCCAAGGTCATTTGCGCCAGCACGGCCAACAAAACGACGAGAGAGGTTTTGTTCCGCATACGGATGAATTGGGCGATTGCGAGGATCAGCAACAGATAAGCCAGCAGGCGATGGTTGAACTGCACTGCCAGATTGTTTTCGAACAGGTTGCGCCAAAAGGGTTGCAAGCTATCGAGACCAGCTGGCACAAGAGCACCATCCATCAGGGGCCAGGTATCTGAAACAAAGCCAGCGTCGAGACCAGCCACAAAGCCACCAGCCGTGATTTGCACAAACAGCAATCCCAGAAACAGCAGCGCTATTCCCCTGCCCTTCTGGATGATTGACGGCCTTTGCAACATGAGAGCCGTCCAGACAACAGCCGCAAACAACGCCACTGCCAATGTGAGGTGGGCAGCCAAGCGATATTGGCTGACATCAACGCGCTCCGAAAGGCCGGAACTGACCATGTACCAGCCCAAGGCTCCCTGTGCGCCCCCCATGACAAACAGGAAAACCAGCCACGGCACAAACTTTCGCTTCACGCGTTTGGTAACGGCGAAAAATATCAGCGGCAGCAGAAACGCGATGCCAATAAAGCGGCCCAGAAAGCGGTGGGCCCATTCCCACCAGTAAATGGATTTGAAATCTGCAAGACTCATCCAGGTGTTCTGGATTTTATATTCAGGTATCTGCTGGTATTTTTCGAAAGCCGCCGACCAGTCTGCCCCGTTCAAAGGTGGTATGGCTCCCAGCAATGGCTTCCATTCGGTAATGGAGAGCCCGCTATCGGTCAGACGCGTGGCACCACCGACGATGACCATTGCAAAGATCAAGGCGGCGATGCACCAGAGCCAGATCACAATGGCCAGATTGTTTTCAAGTTTCATGGCATCTGTTACGTAGCAAATGCGTCGACAGGCAAGCGCCCTTTGGCCGCACCCTGTTTCGCCGACACCGTGCGCTATAGGGAGGAAATGAGACTACGTACCCGCAAAGCCATCGGCACCGCCGCCACGTTGCTCTGGATCACATTCTATTCGCTTGTCATGATGGCAGTCGGCGCCCTGTTGATTGTCGGGCGCGGGGTGGCGCTGGAACTGCCGTTTTACCTGATTGCCGGCATTGGCTGGGTTCCTGTTGAAATGCTGATCATTCGCTGGATGTCAAAGCCAGATCCCGCAGACGCAGATTAGAGCGGTTCCGGTTTAGTTTGATTTGGTTTCCCAAATATCGTCATTCCCGCGCAGGCGGGAATCCAACTTATTGCGCCCCGATCTGGTGGAAAGTTGGTTCCCCGCCTGCGCGGGGATGACGAGGTGGTGGGATTCCACCTGACCAAGAACCGCTCTAAGCAACATTCACCCTTCTGAACCGGTTCATCATGACGCCGGGAACGCCTGACATCAGGGCTTCAATGTAGCGGGCCTTTTGAAATCGGCCGGAGACCATGATGCGGGGCAACGCCTGCATATGGTCGGCATGGATGGGAAAGACCCCGCCCAGCCGCGTGGTCACTGAACTTTCATAGCCCAGTTCTGCGCAAAGCTTGAACTCACGGCGCTGGGCGGCATCGGTGTTGCCATAGGGATAGGCAAAGTGTTTAGTGGGCTCGCCGAGTTCAGCTTCAATACGCTTGCCTGATTCCAGGATTTCCCGCTTTGCGTCTGCATCACCGAGTTTTGCAAGATTGTAGTGGTTGAGTGTGTGGGCACCAATGGTGGCCAGGGGATCGCTGTTCATGATGCGGATTTCGTCCCAGGTCATGGCAACGGCGCGGCACATGGCATTGAGGTCTATGCCGTGCTGGCTACAGGTTTGGCTGATCCATTCGCGTTGATCAAATTCGGGCAAAGCCTGCAACGCAGGTGCAAGCTTGTTCCAGGCCACACGCTTCTGGCCGTCTTCACGGGTTTCAAGCATATATTTGCTGCCTGCCAACTCAAGATCAATCTGGTTGCTTTGGGCAATCAGGGCTTCGAGTGCCCGCCACCACAATTCGCAGGTGCCATCGGCGATGCGGGGCGACACAAAAACCGTGAACGGACATTTGTGGCGACGAAAGACCGGCATGGCGTGCACGAGATTGTCTTTGTAACCATCATCGAGGGTGAAAGCTGCAAATGGCCGTTTGCCGGCATTGCCAGATTTCAGCCTGACGGTGGCTTCGCCCAAGGAAACCAGGTCGTAACCCCTCGCCTGCACCAACTCAATTATTTCACCGAGGAATTCCGGTGTGATCTCCAGCTTTGAATTTGGCGCAAACCAACGCTGCAAGCCACCACCGGGGCAGACATGGTGCAAACAAAATATGACGCCTATGCCAGAAAAATACGGACGCAGCACATGGGAGGCGCCTGTGAAGTGCATCACATCGAAACAGGTTTTGAGAATTGCGGTACTCGACATATCAACCTCGGCCCATTGCCAGGAGCAGAAACCAGACACCAATTGTATCAAACAAGTCTTGCATCATTTGGTTAAAGATTTTTCATGATTGCCGATGCAATTGCCGGGCCAAATGTGGATTTCCCGATCTTGGCCATTTCAGCATGGTGGATCCGCCTAGGCGGCAATCACCATATTGCCTTCCACTTTAACAAGGCTGACGGAGGCAATGCCGCGGGACTTCAGCGTATTGGCAGCCGCTGCTGCATCCTGCTGTCTGGCAGGAGGTGCATACAACACCACTTGCGAACAGCCTTGTACAAGGTTGAGCGTGGCAGGTGAAGCTTCACCAGCGTGGATCAAAACCATATCATAAATTCCAAGCATCGTGCTGGTTACAGCTGCCATGCGCTGTCCCAGCAAGGCATCGCTTCCCGGCAGATTGTTGCCGTAGAGGATGACTTGCAAGTTGCTTTGGTTATCGCGCTGAATGGTTTTGGTGAAATCAGCGTTGCCTGCCACGAGTTCAGTCATGCCAGACGAGGAAGGCAAATTCATCAAGTTGGCGATAATCGAGCCACGCTTGTCGAGATCAATCAACATCGTTTTGACGCCCAACAAGGACAAGCTGCGAGCAACCGCGAGCGTGCTGGCAGCCACTTCACAGCCAGCACCCAAGCCGACTGTCGCAATGGCCTCCGGCTTTCCATCTTGCTGCAGCTCTGTCACCAAATTCATCATGGACTGCAAAGCCGAGGCGTTGTCGACATCACAGGCGAAGGACGACATCAAGGCATTGGCTTCGACTTGATTGCGGGCCATTGGCAAATGGGTAAATGAAAGCAGTTCTTCAACCGACACCACCGCCACAGGTGGAGGAGCTGGTCGCGGTTTCAATTGGGGTTCGACTTTCACAACCGGTTCTTCCGGTAGCAAATCCCTGACAACCGGTCTTGGCATCGGCAATTCCGGCACGGGCATGACTGCATCAACTGCGGTTCTTGCGGCTGGAATGGCACGGGTCTGGTTCATGCCTTCGGCCTGCATCAGTGCCGCTTCATTCATGCGGGCAGCCTGAACCATGATTTCAAACAGGAACGCCAAGCTTAACCCAAGTCCGAGTCCCGCCAGTGTTGTGAGCGCGACGATGGGGCCGACTTTCGGAAAATATGGTGAGGCCGAGGCGCCCGCCTGCTGGATGACACGGGCAAAGCCTGGTTGAAGATCGAGGTTCTGCCGCGTGTTGGTATCGGCATAGCGGGCCAGCATGGTTTCCAATTGGCCACGGTTGGCCTTGGCTTCCCGCTCAAATTCCTGAAGCTTGACATCTTCCTGGGCTGAAGCGCCTTCCCGGACTTTGAGGCCGGTCATGCTCTTGCGCAAAGAGGCAGCACGCGCTGCCGCGATCTTGGCCTGTCCTTGCAAGCCTTCGACAATTTTCAAGGCTTCGCGACGAACCTGCTTGTTGACTTCGCTGACCTCTTTCTGGGCCGCAAGCATTTTGGGATGATTGGGCAGATAGGTGGTCGAAAGATCGGTCATGCGACGGGAAGCCGCCAATTGCTGCTCCCGCAAGCGCTGGATTGTTGTTGAATTCAGAACGTCTGTGGAAGCATCCACCGAACCTGTGGTTTCCAACAGATTGCGGATTTCGTCGGCGCGGGCTGTGGCTTCGCTGCTGGCCGCTTCTGCAAGGGTGATCTGGCTGTTGAGTTCGGAAATTTCCTGGGCACCAAGTGTCACCACCTGGCCTTTCAGCAGACCGGCTTCGGCCCGGAATTTTTCGACTGCTGCATCCGAGGATTTTACCTTGGCGCGCAGTGTGTCGATTTGCGAGGCCAGCCATTCGCGTGCCCGGCCCGTCGTGCCGAGTTTGGCTTCACGGGTCGAAAGGGCAAAGGTTTCTGCCAAAGTGTTGGCAACGCTGGCTGCCGTTTCACTGTCGGTCGAACTGTATTTGATGCCAATCACATTTGATTCAGGAACGGGATAAACTGTCAGTTTGCGATAGAGCCGCTGCATGGCCCGTTGTTCAAGTGACATCAAACGGGGGTCATCCGAAAAGCCCGTCCTGATCAGCACCTGCTTCAGCGGAGACAGTCCCTTTGACATGGAGTCAAATTCAGGTTTGCCTGCCAGTGCCAGCGCCTTGACAACACGCAATCCCAAATCTTCGGATTGCAACACTGCCACCTGGCTGGTGATAATGCGCTGATCGATGGGATTGTCCTTGGATTCCGGCTGGGCAAGGTTGGCACTGTCATAGGGGGTCGCTTGATTGTCGATCAGCACACGGGCTTCCGAAATATAAACGGGTGTGATGAATGTGACGATTGCAAGGCCCGACAGCAGTCCGATCAACAGGCATGACAACGTCAGCAGCTTCCGGCGACCCATGCCGCGGAAGACGTCTAGTATGCTGAAAGACGGGGCCTGCCCCATATACTGATTCATCGCGACTACTCTTGCTGACAACTTTTCCCCGCCGAGACTCAAATGAAGCACGCTAGGGTTCACCATCACTTTTCACTGTTTATGGTAACCAATCCCTTAACAGCCTGACGTTGCAGGCTTAAACGTTTGCTAACCATATTTCGATAGCGTGCCTGACATTCGGGTTTGTTCCCGTGGTTTGTCATTTTGTGAGTCAGAGATTTTTCTCATGCGTATTGTAGCTGTGGCCCTATCTACACTTCTTCTCGCTGGCTGTGCCAGCACCTGGGAAACCTCCGGCCCAACCGCCCCCATGGGGGGAACTGGAATCATGGCTGACGACACACTGGCTTCTGGACCAGAGGCGGTTTCATCCATTTCACAATTGCCTCCCGGCAACCATGTTGGTGCCCAACCCCCATTTGCGACGCAAGGCGAAGCCGCGGCCTATGAATTTGGTTCCGGTTATCGGGTGGGTGCCGGGGATCGGCTGAGCATCCGGGTTGTCGGCGAACCTGATTTGACGGGTGAATTCGTGGTTGATGCTTCAGGTATTCTTTCGATGCCCTATGTTCAGTCAGTCCGGGTTGCCAGTCTGAACACGGGCCAAATCGAAAAACTGATCGTGCAGAAACTGAAGGCTGGTTACCTCCGCGATCCAAAAGTTTCGGTGCAAGCCATCGCTCTTCGCCCCTTCTATATCATGGGCGAAGTGGCGACGGGCGGAAGCTTTCCCTACCAACCCGGCATGACAGTGCAGAATGCCATTGCCATCGCTGGCGGATACAATACCCGCGCCGACCATGGCACGGTGCTGATCACCCGCAAACTGTCCAAGGGCACGACGACCTACAAAGTTCCCGTCACGACGCAGGTTTATCCCGGTGATATCGTTTATATTCGTGAACGCTGGTTTTGATTTTCAGTCGTAAGGCGATGCGCATACTTCATGTTTTCCGCAGTCCGGTGGGTGGCCTGTTTCGCCATGTCCGTGATTTGGCGCGTGGCCAACAACAGCTCGGCCATGATGTTGGCCTGTTGTGTGACGCTTCAACAGGCGGTGCCACGGCAGACAAATTGTTGGGCGATGCTGCCGGTTTTTGCAGCTTGGGCATTTCGCGAAAGGCAATCTCAAGGTTGCCCGGATTGGGCGACATCGCGGGTGCGCGGGCTGCCATGGCAGTGGTACGCGAAAAGAAAATCGACATCATCCATGGCCACGGTGCCAAGGGTGGACTTTATGCCCGTGTGGCGGGACGCTTGCTTGGCATTGCCTCAACTTACACTCCCCATGGCGGCAGTTTACATTACAAGTGGGCCTCGATGGCTGGCATGGTGTTTTTGACCAGTGAGATGATTTTGGCCCGTGCCGGATCGGGATTTTGTTTTGTCTGTGATTTTGAGCGCAAAGCTTTTGCCAAGAAAATTGGACTGGCCGGAAAGCCTCATGCCATGGTTCACAATGGCTTGTGGCCAGAAGAATTTGTCGCGCGACCTTTCCATGCCGATGCCACCGACTTTTTGTTTGTAGGGGAAATCCGGCACTTGAAAGGAATTGACCTGCTGCTGGAAGCCATGGCCCGATTGTCGGGAGCAACACTTACTGTCGTAGGCGACGGTGCCGAACAGTCGCTATTCGAAGAACTATCAAAATCACTGGGACTTTCCCAAAGGGTGCGGTTTGTGGGGCGCAAATCCATCTCGGATGCTGTTCAAATGGGGCGGATCATGGTGCTTCCCTCCCGCAACGAATCTTTCCCTTACGTTGTACTGGAAACAGCTGCGGCCGGCTTGCCGCTGATTGCAGCAGATGTGGGGGGCATTTCAGAGGTCGTGCCCAAGCAAATGCTTTTTCCAGCCGAGAACGTTGAGCAACTGACACACCTGATGGCGCAAGCCATTGCAAAATCCAACGATCAAGCCATTGATTCAAAAAATTTTTCGACGCTGATCCGCGATCAATACAGCGCTTCCCGGATGGCCTTTCAACTCACGGCATTTTATGAAACGCTTTGTTCTGGGTCAGGCCGTTAACCGGTTAATAACCCTGTTTAACGGGATTGGTTAGCAGGCATCGATTAAGGCCCCCTGCTTGCAACTGTGATTTGCAGAACTTTGGTTGTTTCAAAGTGAAGCAGGGTCATGAAACGCAACAACGACAACATCCAGTCCGTAACGGGAAGTGACCTGTTCCAGGAAGATTTGGGCCAGCGCTGGTCAGGACGGCGCGATGCTGTGCGGAAATCCATGTCAGACGGTGCATTCGTTTCGCCGCGCATTGTGGCGGCGGTTTGCAGAATTACCGAATTTGTATTTATTTTACTGATCGGCTGCTTCAATTTGCTGCATTATCCCGGCACCGCCGAAGTTACCGACCCATGGGTTTACGCCAGTCTGATTTTGATTGTGAGCATTGGCATGCCGTTACTGATGCACATGCTCAGGGGCTATAGCTTGGGCACTTTGTTGAACCCGTTGCGGCAAATGCCCCGCATTGTCGTCAGTTGGACCCTGATTTTTGCAGCACTTGCCGTGTTCATCTTGTTGGCCAAGGCTGGCGAGCAAGTTTCGCGTATCTGGTTTTTTACCTGGGCTGGATCGGGCTTGCTGTTTTATGTCGCGGGTCGTTTCATCACCGCTTCGATTTTGCGTCATTACAACAAGACCGGACAATTCAACCGCCGTGCCGTGTTGGTGGGCGGCGGAGCCGCCGCAGACAGCGTGATCGCCACACTTGAAAACTCGGCTGATACCGGAGTCAATCTTGTCGGCATATTCGATGACCGCACGGATGAACGCTCGCCTGACCAGTCACGCGGATTGGCAAAACTCGGCACCGTTCATGATCTCATCGATTTTGTTCGTTCGACGCGCATTGAAACTCTGATCATCACACTGCCGGTTACAGCCGAAGCACGATTGGTGACCATTTTAAACCAATTATGGATTCTGCCCGTTGACATTCGCTTGAGTGCCCAGGCCCAGAAGCTGCGCTATCGCCCCCGTGCCTATTCCTATATCGGCAACCTGGCGCTGCTTGACCTGTTTGACAGGCCGCTGGGTGAATGGGGTCCGATGTTGAAGACCATCGAAGACAAGGTTATAGCTTGCCTTGCGCTCTTGTTCTTGTCCCCGGTTTTTGCCGCCGTTGCCTTGGCAGTGAAATGGAACAGCAAAGGACCGGTGCTGTTCAAACAAAAACGCTATGGCTTCAACAATGAATTGATTGAAGTCTACAAATTTCGCTCGATGTATTGTTTTGCCGCCGATCAAGATGCACGCCTACTCGTCACCAAGGGCGATCCACGGGTTACTTCTGTGGGTCGCTTCATTCGCCGGACCAGCCTCGATGAATTGCCACAGTTGATCAATGTGTTGAAAGGCGAGTTGTCGCTGGTGGGCCCCCGGCCCCACGCCACCAAGGCCAGTGCAGCAGGCGACCTTTATGAAATCGTGGTTGATGGCTATTTCGCGCGGCACCGTGTGAAACCCGGCATGACGGGCTGGGCCCAGATCAATGGCTGGCGTGGAGAAACCGATACTGCTGAAAAAATTGAGCGCCGGGTTGAGCATGATCTCTACTATATTGAAAACTGGTCGTTAACCTTCGATCTTTACATCTTGGCAAGAACTCCATTCGCCTTGCTGAATACGGATCAAGCCTACTAGCAGTCCGGGAGCATAGCTTAACAGGTTGCCAAAGATATCATGACGACTACCGTCCCCATGGCCAGGCCCATCATCTTCGGACTTGCCGCAGAAAACCTGCGGGAAGTCTGCGTCTGGCTGATGTTTGCCGTGTCATTCGTCGTTTACATCGAGCCTGCCCCGGTTGACGTCATGTTCTTGCTGGTATTCTTGTGCTTCATGCGTGCAGGCTTGAGCTTGACCATCGGAACGGTTCCGCTTGTTGTCATGCTGCTGGTCTACAACATTGGTGGTATTGCCAGTTTTCTTAGCGTTTCAGGCAATTCTGACGCGGCATTCTTCATGGCGACGTCGCTTTACATGGGGCTGGTCGGCATACTTCTGGCCTACTACATTGCCCATAACCCGGTGAGACGCTTTGCCGTCATTCAATCCGGCATTACATTTGGGGCATTTATTGCTGCGGTCACCGGGCTCATCGATTACTTTTTTATCGGTGCATTCTCTGGTGGCCTGTTGGAGGGGCGTGCAACGGGATTTTTCAAAGACCCCAATGTTTATTCAACCTATTTGATCATGCCTGCCATCATGCTCATGCAGAGTCTGGTGTTGCGAACCACGCGGCATCCAATTGTAACATCCGTGGGCTTGATGGTCATTGCGCTTGCCATCTTCCTGTCATTTTCACGTGGAGCCTGGATCAGCACGTTGGGGGCGGCGATTTTGATGATTGGCCTAAATTTCATTCTGGCCAGCCAAGCGGTCATGCGAACCCGGATCATGCTGTTTGTTGTTGCCAGTATTATTTTTGGTGCGGTTGCCTTTGTCATCATGATGTCCGTGCCGACGATCCAGGACATGTTCATCCAGCGCTTTTCGCTGGTCCAGAGCTATGATGGTGGCGAGACGGGACGATTTGGTGCGCAAGCGCTCAGTGTGCCATTGCTGATGCAGCTGCCGCTGGGGTTTGGTCCCTTGGGCTTCCGGGAAGTCTTTGGCAATGACCCCCACAATGTCTATCTCAATGCTTTTGCATCCTATGGCTGGATCGGCGGTATTTCTTACCTGTGCATCTTCATCAGCACTGTGTTCATCGGATTCAAAACTGTTTTCACACGCACACCCTGGCAGACGGCGAGCATTGCCGTGTTTTGTCCACTGTTGACCACAATGTTGCAAGGCGTGCAGATCGACACGGAACACTGGCGGCATTTTTACTGGATGCTTGGCATGACTTGGGGGCTTTATGCCGCCACCCTGCAACCCGCACTTGTCATCAGCGGATGGCGAGCGCTTGGCTTATCCTACAATGCTGATGGCCCCAGCCAGAAGCCACAAGCATGAAATCTGACTCACCCCACAATGCAGGTACACTTTCCCGCCTGCTGCATTCTGTTGGCGGCGCGTCTGCCATCAAGCGACTGGCCGGACCTGGTATTGCATCTTTTGCCATCAAGACTGCCGGTGCTGTTTTGGGTTACGCCATGATGGTTGTCATGGCCCGCTTGATGGATGCCGAAAACTACGGCCAATTCGGTGTCATGTTGAACGCCTCGGTGGTGTGCAACACGATTGTCGCGGTCGGCCTCCCAACCATCATCATGCGGCTTTGGCCGGAGTATCTGGTCAAGAAATTGCCATCGGGAGCGCGGGCTGCGGCTGTCCACGGTTTCGTCATCATCCTTGTTGCATCGTTGCTGATGCTCGCCATCGGTGCTGCCATGGATTGGTTTGGCATCGGGGCATCGCAAATTGGCATTGTCGGTGGAGCGGTGGCTATCGCCCTGCTCTCTGCCGCGGGTGGCTTTTCAGACTATCTTTCAAGCCTTCTACGCGCCCAGGATTATACCATCTGGTCGCTGGCACCGCGAGATATCCTTTGGCGAATTGCTGCTCCGGCGTTTTGTGGTTTGCTGCTTTACATGAACGGTCATCTGGGTTCGGTTGAGGCCATTCGCATTACGGCTGCGGCAATGTTTCTGATCATGATCCCGCAATTCTGGTTGGCTTTCCGGTTGGTGCAAAAATTGACGACAGGTGCCCGCAGCCAAGCGGCATGGGGCGAATGGCGGAAAATCCTGATGCCGATCTGGGCGGCTTCCATCCTCTATGCCATGATCCAACAACTTGATGTGGTTGTGGTTGGATCGCTGGTGG
>JANONM010000507.1:0-2108 GCA_031420855.1 Hyphomicrobiales bacterium | reverse complement strand
TCCTGCACAGCGCCCACCTCCGCCTCAAACCCCAGAACTTGCGTGCGGTATTTGCACATCTGGCAATTCATGGCGATGTCGCCGGAGATGATTTGTTCGATGCGTTCGACAAAGGTTTCGACAACTGAAAGATGATCGTTGAGGTAAGGGGCTTTCAGGAATTGGACGTGCGCGTGCTTTGCCGCCACGGCATCGGTGGCCATGTAAATCCGCTGCACCAAAACACCCGTGAACAAAAAGTAGGGAAATACGATGATGCGCTTGAAGCCGAGTTTTGTGATGTGTTCAAGGGCGGGTTCAACCAGCGGGAAGGTAACGCCGGAATAGGCCACTTCGCCCCAGCCGAAGCCAAAACCTTCCCAGAGTATGCGCATGACCTTGGCGACATTGGAATTGGCATCAGGGTCAGATGCGCCACGACCTACGACGAGAAGAAGTGTTTCGTGTTTTTCAACGTGCTTTGGTGCCGCGTCGATGGCTTCCTGAATGCGGTCACCGGCGGCACGCATCATCTTGGGGTCAATGCCCAGTTCCTTGCCATAGTCGATGCGCAAGTTGTTTTGTGCGGCGTAGGCGTTGAGCACGGAGGGGATATCATTCTTGGCATGCCCGGCCGCAAACAACATGCCAGGCACGGCGAGAACCCGGGTCACGCCTTGGGCCTTCAGTGAGTCCAATCCCGTGCGGATGATCGGCGTGGCAAATTCCAGATAACCGAATTCAACCGGATAGTGCGGCAGGAGCTTTTTGAGATGTTGCGAAAGATTGGCAAATTCCGTCACAGCCCTGCGGTTGCGGCTGCCATGGCCACATAACATTACACCCAGTTTGTCGGTCATATTCGCTGCCTCTCCACATCACAACGCCGCCGAAACGGCGGGGAAAGGCAGCTTCCGGAGTTGACGCCCGTCAGGGTCCGCCGCACCGGAGTAGCTTCCAGCCCCGATCAGTGGGGCGCTGCTGAATTGTCTCTAGGGATTTATGGGTGCGCAGGCAAGATTGTTTGCGAATAGACCCAAGTCAGAAGCGGGATTTCGACCTGACAAGGTTGTTTCAACAAGGAATGACTTTTTGTTGAGGATGAGCATTTCCGTCAGTTCATGGACTTTGCGTCCTGACCATATCAAAGCGTTGCTGCCGAATGGCGCTTGGCGGGCGATATCATCAGGGCTGATAACCCTGACCTCACGTCTCTCAAGAATGGTTTTGAAAGCTGGCAGGCCGCACAATGTTGATTTTCCAGAACCATTGGGTCCAGCCAGAACGATCAACAGGGGCACCGTCACTTTGGTCTTATGACATGTGGTTTTCGATCTTCGGCAAAGCCTGCCAGTTGGCGTGATCTGGATTCAGGGATAGTCAAATATGGTTTGTTGCTGCTACGTTTTCTAAGGATGGAAGGACGTGGCCGCAGCTTTCGATTTCCGCAAGAAAAGCTTGGCCTTCGCGCCGAATGGCCACCATGTCAGGTTTTGTGGTGAGGTCTGTCATGGAGTTTTAATAGCACGCTGTGGTCTGGTGTGCAATTATGGCCCAAAATTTTGGGTCTGTAAAATGAACTGTGTCAGGGCGGTTTTTCACATGGCCTTGATTGGCATGCGGTCTTCGCCGAAGAACTTGTGAAGGCGGAAGGGAGGGGGTGTTGCGGCGAGTCGGATATCAAAGAGGGCGCGTCAGTCCCGCACGGTGGTCAGCCAAAACCTGTTCGGTTACCTTGGCCAATTTCCCCATTTTTGCATCAGCGTCAAGTTCGCTGTCCGAGAGGACGGACCTGTTCACATCAAGCCAATCCGCGAGTGTAAACATCTCTTCAGCGCTGAGCGAGCGAATGTCTTGTTTTATGCTTTCAAGATTGGACATTGTTGAAAGATAACAGAATTGCAAAGTCTGGTCTACCCGATGCGAATGAGGGGGCGCAATTAAACAAATCTAAATCAGCCATCTCACCCAGCTTAATCACCCCCTCCCGACGTCGCCGTACTCCCCCGGCCAAGAAAGAGGCCGAGGGAGAAAACGCTGCACCTTTCTCCCTCGGCCCTCTTGGGCCGGGGGAGTACCCGAAGGGGGAGGGGGTGTTTCAGCATGTCAAGTTTCTCAAAAAAAGGAAG
>JANONM010000506.1:0-2089 GCA_031420855.1 Hyphomicrobiales bacterium | reverse complement strand
CAAACCTTCGCGCAGAAGATTAATGCCGATGAGCACATCGAATGCCCCGAGACGCAGGTCACGCAAGATTTCGATGCGCTCCATGGTGTCGAAGTCCGAGTGCATGTAGCGCACGCGCACGCCTTGCTCGTGCATGTATTCCGTGAGGTCTTCAGACATGCGTTTGGTCAGGGTGGTGATGAGCACGCGGTAGCCCTTGAGGGCCACTTCCTTGCATTCGGCAATCACATCATCAACCTGGGTTTTCACCGGGCGGATGATGACGGGCGGATCGATAAGGCCGGTGGGGCGGATGACCTGTTCGGAAAACACCCCATTGGTCTGGTTCAATTCCCAGGGGCCGGGGGTGGCTGAGACATAAATCGTCTGGGGCCGCATGGCGTCCCATTCTTCAAAGCGCAGGGGACGGTTGTCGATGCAGGAGGGCAGGCGGAAGCCATATTCGGCCAGTGTGGCCTTGCGGCTAAAGTCGCCTTTGAACATGCCGCCGATCTGCGGCACGGTGACGTGGCTTTCATCGATGAAGACGAGGGCGTTGTCAGGCAGATATTCAAACAGGGTGGGGGGTGGCTCGCCAGGTTTACGGCCCGTGAGATAGCGCGAATAATTTTCAATGCCGGCGCATGAACCGGTGGCCATCATCATTTCAATATCGAACATGCAGCGCTGTTCAAGCCGCTGGGATTCGAGAATGCGGCCCGCTGCGTTGAATTCGGCCAGACGAATGCGCAGATCGTTTTTGATGCGCTGTACGGCTTGTTCCAATGTGGGCTTCGGCGTCACATAATGCGAGTTGGAATAAACCTTGATCTGCGGAAGCTCAGCGACTTTTTGCCCGGTGAGCGGATCAAATTCGGTAATGGCTTCGACCTCATCACCAAACAATGAAATGCGCCAGGCCCGGTCATCGAGATGGGACGGGAAGAGTTCGATGGTATCGCCGCGCACCCGGAAAGTGCCGCGGACAAAATTCTGGTCATTGCGCTTGTAATGCAGGGTCACCAGATCGGCGATCAGTTGCCGCTGGGGAATGCGCTGGTTTTTCTTGATGGCAAAGGCCATGGCGGAATAGGTTTCCACATCACCGATGCCATAGATGCACGACACGGATGCGACGACGATGACATCATCGCGCTCCAGCAGGGCCCGGGTGGCTGAGTGGCGCATGCGGTCGATCTGCTCGTTGATGGAGCTTTCTTTTTCAATGTAGGTGTCGCTGCGGGCCACATAGGCTTCCGGCGTGTAGTAGTCGTAATAGGATACGAAATATTCCACCGCGTTGTTGGGAAAGAATTGCTGGAACTCGCCGTAGAGCTGGGCGGCCAAGGTTTTGTTGGGGGCGAGAATGAGGGCAGGGCGCTGGGTGCGCTCGATGACCTGCGCCACGGTGAAGGTTTTGCCAGAGCCGGTGACACCGAGCAGCACCTGGTTGCGCTCCTCGGCCTTGGTGCCAGCCACCAGTTCTGCGATAGCCGTCGGTTGGTCGCCCTTCGGCTCGAAGGGAGAGACAATTTCAAAACGTCGCCCGCCCTCAGATTTTTCCGGCTTCGGCGGTTTGTAGGGCATGAACATGGGCAGCGACGTTGCCACGGGCCGCAATCCTTCCAACCCCGCCCGCGCCGTTTCCGGCAACAGGGGATATCCTTCAATCGGTTGCATCGGTGCTTCAGCGAATCCGCCGTCTTGTCGAGAATGGCCCATGGCGCTCTATATAGGGGCGCACGCGCTCCAGCGAAAGGGCAGTGCTGTCAGTTGTTGTCAGCAGCGCACGCAATCTTACATGCCGCGAATCAAACCTTGGGCAATCACCATGATGACCAGACAGGCAATCCAGTATCCGGCATCAACCCAGCGGGCATGATTGGATTTTCCGCTGAAACTGTTTCCCGAAAACTGCAACACCGTAAAAGCAATTGTCGCAAGCATGACTGTGTACAAGGCGTTGCTATTGGCGGTGACGCCGACGAACCAGCTCATCAGCAGCAAGCCAACGCCTTGTGTGGCCATGGCGAGCATTGGCATTTTGTCTGCCGTGTTTAGTTTGACGCCTGAGCCTTCCGCCCACTTTGTGCCGAACAGTTTCGGTGAA